>CAKZOK010000101.1 GCA_937136415.1 uncultured Cytophagales bacterium
GAGGAAATTAATCATTATCAAAAAATCATCGTTGCTTTATCTGAAACCGATAAATTAATGAAGGAAATTGATAAAATTTTAGATTAATTTTTATAATAAAAAAGCAATTACACTCTTGTAATTGCTTTTTTATTGTGATATTTTTATACTAATTGCTCTAAGGCAATTTCAAAAGACGTTTCTACCAAACCTGTTTTGTTTTTATTTCTTGAATGTGTTTTTTCAAGAGCATTTTTGATAATCATTGAAGTATCTTCAAATATTCCTTCATCAGTCATGTTTACATCGTCATGGCTCATAAGATAAGCAAAAACACGAGCCATTCCACAGTTTGCAATAAAATCTGGAATAATTGCTACATTTTTATCAGCATAATCCAATGTTTTGCCTAAGAAAATTTCGGGGTCTGCAAAAGGAACATTTGCACCACAAGAAACTACCTCTAAGCCTCCTTTTATCATTCTTTCAATTTGAGATTGAGTTACTAATCTTGAAGCTGCTGCAGGAATAAAAATTTCTACTCCAAAATCCCAAATTCTTTGTTCTGCTTCTTCGAAAGAAAGCATGTTTGTAGCACTTAATTGATTTCCATTTTTGTCTAAAAATAACTGTGTAATTTCTTCAAATGAAAAGCCTTCTTCTTTGAGTAATGCGCCTTCTTTATCCAAAATCCCAACTACTTTTACTCCTTTTTGAGCTAAATAAAAAGCTGCTGCACTTGCTACATTTCCCCAGCCTTGAATAATTGCTCGTTTGCCTTTATAATCAGCTTCTCCATTTCCCCAAATATCGTAAAAATGAAAAACACCACAGGCTACACCATAACCTGTAATCATATCAGCAACAGTATATTTTCGTTGTAAAGAAGGAGTATATTTTTCGTCTTCCAAAACTTTGATTACACCATAACGAAGCTGTCCGATACGATTAATTTTTTGTGGTTCGGTAGGCTGAAAATGCCCAGTAAAAACACCTTCTTGAGGGTGCCAGATTCCACAATCTTCTGTAATTGGAATTACTTCATGGATTTCATCAACATTCAAATCGCCACCTGTTCCATAATAATTTTTCAAAAGTGGTGCTACTGCCTTATACCAACGGTTCAAAACACCTTCTTTGCGAGGGTCTTTTGGGTCAAAATTAATTCCTGATTTTGCGCCTCCAATAGCAGGACCCGAAACGCTAAATTTGACTTCCATTGTTTTGGCAAGCGACTCTACTTCACGTTTGTCTAAGCCAACACGCATGCGTGTTCCTCCACCTGCTGCACCTCCACGAAGTGAATTGATGACTACCCAACCGACAGCTTCTGTTTCTGAATCATGCCATTCAAAAACAATTTCTGGGTGTTTATTTTCAAATTTTTCTAATAATTCTCTCATAAAATTTGTGTGTTTTCTAAGTTGAAAAAGGTCTTTTGTTTAATAGATTTTCAAAAATACGAATTTTAGTGAGAAGACAATAAGAAATTAAAAAATGAATCAGAAAAATTGCGATACTACTAGACAAAACCGTCGTTGAGGCGAGGATTTAGTATTTGAACTTCCTCAACGACGCTGAGCAGCTCGTTGAGGGTTACAAAATAAAAATGTCTAGTAGTATGATAAATTATCTTCTTGTAGTTTTAACTTATTTATATTCAGTGATTTGTGTTCGTAGTCCGTAATTTTTAATTCATAATTGCTACTAAGTTTTTTCTGTTGTTTTATCTTTCTTTTCTTTGATAAAAATTCGTTTTACTTTTCCAAACATAACTATATATGCGTCCATTTCGAAAAGCCTAGAATCTGCTCTAGCTTGTAATAAAAATACAATTCCGAACACCAAAAGCAACATATTTGCAGCCCATGAACCTACAAAAATAGACACAATTTGTTCTCTTGCCCATTTATCGCCTGTAATGGTCATAATATAAAACAATATAAAAAAGACGATAGAAATCAAAACAGGAACTCCCAAACCTCCTTTTTTTATAATTGCACCTAATGGCGCACCTATCAAAAACATAATAAAACAAGCCACAGCAAGCGAAAGGCGTTTGTTTTTTTCTAATAAAGCACGCCTAGAATCATACTCAAAACGCTTAATTCGTTCCCCATTTGTATTGGCAAATGAGCGCATATTTCTGACTTTTGTCAAAGCTCTATCCATTATTATTTCAATGGTTCTTTCCGAAAAATTTTGGTTACTCAATGTAATTGTATCAGGCAGGTTTTTCCAATCAATCGTATCTACTCCCTCCAAAGCATTGGGAAGAAGTTTGATGTTTTTATTAATTTTTATTCCCTCTTCTATTACATGCCCTTGATACATTTTTGTTTTGATGATATTCGAACGAGCATTGTTTGGAAGCTGCCTTTTTGTGGTATCTAATTGGGTACGGTTTACTGCCTCATTGACTAATTTAAGAGAATCCATGGACTTTCTCTTTGCTGAATCTATTACCAAAACAGCATTTGAAGTATCTTGATTTGTATTGTTTTGAATAATTGCAGAATCATCTTTATTAAATAATTTATTCAAAGAATCTGCCTTTTCTTTTTTTATTTGTTCTTGTGTTTTTTGTTGTTGCGCTCGTTTTGCTACTCGTTCTCTTTCAAAATCTACAAAAAAAGTATAATCAAAATAACTTCTTGCTCGTTTGGCATTTTCTTCTTCGACTTGTTTTGCGTCCATCAATAATGAATCTGCTTCGGCATTTAGTTGGGCAACAGTCATCATATATCTATTTTGAGTAAATAACTCTTCTGAAGTTTCATTCATTTGTAAAAATGACAAGTCAAAATTGAAGGTCGCTTTTTCAAATTTATCTCTCATAAAAGCATTTTTATCTTTGCCTCCATTGGCGAGCTGTTCGGAATAACGATAACCTTTTTCGACATGAAACTCCAAGACTTGTTCGCCTTGTTTGTTTATCATCAATCCTTTTTCAGCAATAATTACATCTGTATTTCCTCTTGCGCTTCTGTGGTCATAAATAATCAAATCTTTGAGGCTGTCAGTTCCCTTTATTTTTTCTCCAATTCTGATACTCCAGCCTGGCAATCCATTATAAAAAGAGCCTTCTGGAAAATCTAAAGTAGGTTCTTTTTGCCGTACATCATAGAGCAAACGAAAGGCTTTTAGGTTTACTTCAGGCACAATTCTATCATTAAAAACATAAGCTACACCTGTCAGAAAAACAGCAAAAAGACCAACAGGCATCAAGATTCGGATAAGTGAAATCCCACAACCTTTGACAGCCGTCAGCTCATTATGTTCTCCCATATTTCCAAAAGCCATCAAAGAAGCCAAAAGAATAGCCAATGGCAACGCCTGTGGAACAAGTGTCAAGGAAAAATAAAAAAAGAGTTCTCCAAAAACATCTGCCCCCAAATCTTTACCTACCAAATCTTCAAAATATTTGGACATAAAAACCATCAGTAGAATAAACAAAACCACTGAAAAAGTAAGAAAAAAAAGCCCAAGAAAAGAATGAGCAACCAGTTTATCTATTTTTTTGAACATATAAAATACATCTAAACGATAGGTTTTTAAGCTTTAAGGCAAGCAAAATAAAATTTGACATTATTTGTCTTTCCACAAACGATACAAATAATCAATGACAAAAATACATGAAATAGTCAGATATAAATAAAAAGAAAAGATAAAAAAAGGCAAGAATTTGAATTTTATAAGTTAGCTTAACAAACTTTATCCTATTTTTGTATAAAAATTATCTGTTTGTTTTTTCAGAATCGAACAAAACTATTAATAAAAAAAATAGCCATTGAAAAAATATGTCGTAACCTGTGATTATAATTTAGAAAATTTGGTCATAGAAGAAATCAAACAAAAAATATCAGAAGCAACAGAAATCAAACAATTTGAAAACTTTTCGCATCGTGTATCTTTTTGTGTTCCAAATTTTGATGAGCAAAAAAATAAAAGTGTTCTTCAAAAAATTCTAAAACTTCGAAGCATTCATTCTCTTATCGAATTGAAGGGTAGTTTTTATTTAGAAAATCCAACACTAGAAAATATAAAGGCAAAAGTGATGGAAATTGAGTTGCCAGAATTAAAGATAGCAACATCATTTCGTGTAACTGCAGAACGCTATGGAACACATAATTTTACATCAATGGAAATGGCAAAACACATCGGTCATACCGTAATTTTGCGTTATCAAACACCTGTTTCATTGACTGATTATGAGCATAATCTTCGGATTGATATTTTAGGAAGTTTTGTTTTTGTAGGGTATCAAATTACTGATGATATTCTTTCACATCGCCAAGGAAAATACAATAAAATTGAGCGAGTTTTTCATCACAGAGCAGCCACAAAGCATAGTTTGGCATATCATTTACTTACTTTGGCAAAGCTAAAAGAGGGAGAATCGTTGTTAGATTGTACTTGTGGAGGTGGCACAATAGTGCTAGAGGCTGCAAATATTTTTGGAAATAAAATCAAGATTTTGGCTGGGGATATGCACCAAAAAGCTATTGAAGGCACAAAGAAAAACTTAAAAATAAATAACTTTGATTTTGTAGAATTACAAGAATTAAATGCTCGCCATTTGGACGAAACAATTCAAAATTATGTCTTAGAAAATGGAAAAATAGACAAGATTGTTTGTAATCTGCCCTTTGGTGTTCAGTCTGCCAAACAAGTAAATATGAGAGGTTTGTATGACCAATTTTTGACTTCTGCCGAAAAAATAATATCCAAAAATGGAAAAATTGTTGTCCTGACAATGCGACAAGGAGTTTTTAGAGAGGTTGTTTTTATGATAAAAAAATTCAAAATTACAAAAGAATACGTAACCGAAGCAGGAGGATTATATCTTCATATTTTTGTATTAGAAAAACTTTAAAATTATTCATTAAAAAAATATCCATTGAAAAATTATTTATCAAAAAAATATTTATTTATATTTAGTTACTTTTTAGTAATTGTTTTTTTAGTTTCTTGTACAAATAAATTAGGAACAAAAGAAAACTGGAACAAAACATATAAAAAAGAATTTATAGCTAATTGTAAGGCAGAGATTAAAAATGAAGAGTCTTTGCTTAAAATAGATTCTCTTACTATTGCCAATATTTGTGGTTGTATAGCTTCTAAAGCTGAAAAAGAATTCGAACCATTGAAGATGGAAGAACAAGATGCCCAACCACAAATGAAAATTATAAGCACAGATTGTGCAAGAGAAATTTTAATAAAAAATTAAATTTTATAGCAGAACTTTTGCAAACTAACAGTTGAGTAAACTATTCTATCCTCTGACCTTCTCTAGCTATTTCAAAGAAAGAAAGAAATACAATAAATAACTACTTTATGAAAACATTACTTGTTCCGACTAGCTTTACCTCATCTTCTGCCAAATCATTGCAGTATGCGACATTGCTTGCAAAAGAATTTGGGTCAAAAATAATTGTTCATCATACTTATCCTCCAAATAGTCGTATTCATTTGTTATCCGATTTGGAAAATCAATTACATACATTTGTAAGTGAATATGATTTTGAATATTATACAGATTCTGATGATTATCTCAAAATAGAAACATCTATTCGACAAGGAAAACAAAAAGAGAATATTATCAAAATCATTAAACAACATGATACAGATATATTAATTCTTTCGGCAAAAGACCGTATGCAATGGCAAGGAATGTCTTTCGAAGCACTCATTTCTCAAACTTTAGAAGAAACACACTCTTCTATTTTGATTGTGCCTTCTGAAATAGAAATTCCAAATAGTATCAAACATATTGTTTTTGCACTATCTTTAGATGAAGAAGATGCTGATATTATTGATTCTTTGCTTCTTTTTTGTAAGGCTTTGGGAGCGCATCTGACTTGCCTTCATGTTTCTACAAGTGAAGAACAAAAAAACTTGATTAATTATCAATTAGAGCCTTTACAGCAAGTTTATTCGTCTATTCCAAAACAACAAATGAGTTTTGAAGTAATACATAATCAAAATATTCAAGAAGGAATTAGTGATTTTTGGGATACAAAACCTGCACAATTATTGGTAATGCTAACAAAGGAACGTTCTTTTTTTGAAGGATTATTTCATAGAAGCGTTTCACAAGGAATGAGATTTCAAAGCAAAATACCAGTTATGATTGTAAAATTATAATCATAAAAAAATTGAACATAAAAATACATGGAGTCAAATAAAATAGAGTATTTTTCAGAACATTCTTAATAGTTTAAAATAAGTGCATGTGTAAAATAAATGATTGTCAAACTTATTTTAAAATTATCAAAAACTACTAAAAATCTTTTTATAAATCTGTGCTGTTAGTTTTTCATTAACTAGGTTTTTTTATACTTTTCATTTGGCAAATCATTTTTTTATCTTTGGTATAGCTATTTTCCCTAAAATATTTTTTTATAGAAAATAAATAGCATTCCCTTTTTAAGCTAAAAAATAATTAAGTAAAATACCATTATGAAAACAAATATTCTGATATATATATTATTTCTTAATGTCTTTCTTTTTTCTTTTTCGTTATTTGCTCAAACCAATGAAAAAAGTGAAGAAAATATAGAAGAAATACACAAAAACCCTCCTTATAATAAAAAATGGAACGTAGATATTACAGGAAAATTTTTCAAAAATCAACGAACAGCTCCTCTAATTATTCTTGATTCGATAGAAAATGTATATTTAGCAGGAACATTTTCAGACGAATTAAAAATAAATAAACAGACAAGTCTAAAAAGTAGAGGTGGAACAGATGCTTTTTTATTAAAATTTGATACAAATGGAAATCTTCTTTGGAAAAAACAAGCAGGAGGAACAGGAAATGATTATGTAGGTTCGATGAGAGTTTCTCAAGAAGGTGGAATAATTATTTCTGGGCATTTTGAAGATTCTACTTCGTTTGATAGAATAAAAGCAGACAAAAAAGAAGGAGGATATGTAGCCAATTACGATAAAAATGGAACTGTTCTTTGGGTCAAAACAGAAAATAAAACAGAATATTCGTTGCCTCAAACCGACCGACAGCTCAATTTATATCTAGCAGAAGCCTATAAAGACAAAGTAAAAATAGATACAAATATAATAAATAATCCTACTCGTTATTACAATAGTTATTTATCCAAATATGACAATCATGACAAACTTCAATGGTTTACTATCATCAATAAAATGAGTAAAAATGGACGTGGAGAGGTCAAAACATCAGATATGGCGATTGATAATCATGGGAATATATTTTTAGGAGGAACATTCAAGTATGCTCCTGTTTTTGATAATATCGAAATTCGTAGTGGCAAAGAAGAAGATGTATTCTTGGCAAAATACAATAGTGAAGGTAAGTTAGCTTGGGTCTTACAGCTTACCAATAGCGATAATGCTTATACAGTAGATAGAGTATTTATTCATGATGGAAATATTTGCCTTCGTGCAACGGCTTATTCGCTAGATGGACAAGATTCTATCAAAACACATCACCAATTTGAATACAACGAACACGCTACTTCGGTAGAATATCATTCATTTTATGGGTGGGAAACAGGCGAAGAGATTACAGGAGATTCACTCAATTATCAATACAGCAATTTTACACAAAACACAGTAAAAAATACCGTTTATAAGTTTGGAATAATAGGAAATAAATTATCTTTAATGAAATTTCGTAGAAAACCTCTCACAAATGCTAGAAAAGAAGACTAAAATTCTAATTTCTTTTATTCATTTCATCTCTAATTTTGGCAGCTTTTTCATAATCTTCGTCCGAAACAGCTTTTTCCATTTCAGCTTCTAATTCTGCCACTGACATTGTTTCTAAAGAAATAACTTTTATTTTTTCTTTTTTTCTTTTAGTTTTTTCTTCTCCTTCATTTGATGCCGATTCTTCTTCTGTTTCATCTGAAGTATTTGTAGTAATAATTCCTGCCTCACTCATTATGTCTTCTGTTGTGAAAATAGGAGCATCAAAGCGCAAACCAATAGCAATAGCATCAGAAGGACGTGCATCTATAATTATTTTTTTGCCTTCACGCTCATCTATATAAATCATTTCTGCATAAAAAATGCCTTCACGAAGGTTAGAAATTATGATTTCATTAAGTTTGAATTGAAATTGGGTGGACAAAGATTTGAATAAATCATGTGTCATTGGGCGAGTAGAAGTAACTTTTTCAATTTCTATGGCAATCGCCTGTGCTTCAAATCTACCTATAATGATAGGCAAACGACGGTTGCCCTCTTCTTCCTCCAAAATTAAGGCAAAAGAATCAGATTGAGATTGGCTAGAAGAAAGTCCTAATATTTGTAAGCGAATTTTGTTCACAAGTTTGAGATATAGAAGTGATATAAAAAATTATCTTTAGAAAATATAGTTTGCTTATCTTTATTTTATCTAATAATACAGTTTATTTATGTCTTAAAAAACACGTGCAAAAATACAAAAAAATGTTTTGAAAGCCTAAAGTTTTCAAAATTCAAAAATAATATTTAACTTTTTAATACAAAAACAAACTTTAAACTTTATGATATTTCTAACAAACTTCAAAGTCTTTATAAAGTTTGATGTATTTTTGTAAAAAAGGCAGTAAATTTATTTTTTGTCAAATTGAGTTATACTCCTACATAATTGAATTTGAAATAATTTTTATTGCATATAAGACAAATTATCTTATTAACTGGAGTTACGTAGAATCTTGTACTACTATATTGTAAGACAAATTTGCAAACCGTGTTCTGTGGCACACAGAACAATAAGTGCGTAACTCCAGTTATTAATACTCTGTCTATTTTTGAATAAATTCAACAAAAAAAGATTATAATGACTTCAAAATCATCTTCAAAAGATTCACTATTGAAATCCAAAAAGCAGCCTAAAAAACAATCTAAAATGAAATTTGAAAACCAAACTGATTTTTATCAAGGAAAGGTTAGAGATGTCTATTCTTTTCCAAATTTTGTGGCAATGGTTGCCTCTGACCGTATTTCGGCTTTTGATGTTGTTTTGCCAAAACCTATCCCCTACAAAGGACAAGTTTTGAACCAACTAGCTGCTTATTTTCTTAATAATGCAAAAGATATTGTGCCTAATTGGTTTCAGAATAGCCCTCACCCACAGGTAAGTATTGGCAAAAAAGCCAAAACATTGCCTGTCGAAATGGTCATTCGTGGTTATTTGGCTGGGCACGCTTGGAGAACTTACAAAGAAGGAAAACGTATGCTTTGTGGAGTCAAGCTGCCAGAGGGAATGAAGGAAAATGATAAATTCCCAACGCCTATTATTACGCCCTCTACAAAGGCAGAAAACGGAGCGCATGATGAGGATATTTCCGAAGAACAAATATTAAAACAAGGTTTGGTTACCGAGCAGCAATGGAAAAAAATGGTAGATTATACTCATTTACTTTTCAGAAGAGGAACAGCATTAGCAGCAGAAAGAGGACTTATTTTGGTCGATACAAAATACGAATTTGGGATTTATCTTGATGAAAATAACGAAAAAAATGTTATTTTGATAGACGAAATTCATACGCCAGACTCTTCTCGTTATTTTTATTCGAAGGAATATCATCAAAAACAAGAAAAAGGAGAGCGTCAAAATCAACTCTCAAAAGAATTTGTAAGAGAATGGTTAATGGAAAATGGCTTTCAAGGAAAAAAAGACCAAAAAATTCCAGAAATGACAGAAGAAGTAATTGATAGAATTTCGCAGCGTTATTGTCATCTTTATTTTTTATTGACAGGAAAAGAATTAGAAAAAAATCCTGATTTGATGAATGAAGAAAAAATTACTGAATCAATTATTGATTATCAAAAATCACTTACTCATTAATTTATCTACAAATTACTTATATTTACTACTTTGTTAATTCCTAATTTTAATCCATAATTAATTTTGAAAAGAATATTATTTCCTCTTTTGGTTTTGTTGATTGTGTTGGGTATTTATGCTTATATGCGAACTCAATTATATGATTTTTCTAACAAAGATTTAAAAGTTATTCACGATGCTGACCGAATTGCAGTGCAACTAATCGCAGAAAAAAGAGTGAAAAATAATATTTTTATAGATAAATTTAAAAAATATATAGATGAAAATCAGAAAGAAGAAATTGCTGTAAATATGTTGCAACGAATCAAACAAGTACAAACATTGTCTTCTGATTTGTTGCAACAAAGTAATGAAATTAGAGCGCAGTGGCTTCAAAATCCCAATAAAACACCAACAGAATTATTGTCTAATTTTAGTAATTCTCAAAAAGAATATATTTCTAAATTAAGAAGCTTTACTGAAATTTATTCCGATTCCAAACTATTAGAGCCTCTTTTTATTGACCAAATAAAAAAAACATCTTCGTCTTTGGATAATGAAAATACAAATATAGAAACAGAAAAATTTGTAACTTATTTTGACAATTTTCCTATTTCTGTTCGCCTCTATGTACTCACTTCCATTGATGCTGCGATTGCCAACCGAGAAGCAGAAGCAATTTATTATATTAGTCAGAAAATAGAATATCCTATATTTGAGATAAATAATTTGAGTAGTGTTGTGATGCCAAATAAAATTGTACTTTCGGAAGGTGATATGTATCAAGCCAAAATGAAAGTAGTTGGTATTTCTTCTTCTAATAAACCTAAATTAGAAATAAAAAATCAAGAAATATATCAAAACCTAAAAACACAAGAAAAAAATGGAATTTCAACAATTTCCTTTGTAGCAAAAGCAAATAATTATGATGAGCGTGGACTTGCTTACAAAACTTGGACAGCAAAAGTGAAAATTCAGCTCCCAAATGGAAAAGATTCTATTTTTACTATTCAAGAAAATTATATTGTTAGAAAAAGTAAAAATGGAATGCTATCTTCTCCAACAACTACTGAAAAAAATCCAGAAAAAAGTAATGATTTTTAATAAAAATTCAGTTATAAAAATCATCAAAATACTTGTATAACATTTCCCAAAAATGTATTTTTGTATAAACTAACTAATAGCTTTCAAGTTATTGTAAAGATAAAATATTACAAATATAAAAGTGGAAAATATAAACCCAAACCAGTCATTACGTACTGTTTCAAAAAATACATTTGGAATAAATCAAACCATAAAATATTTTGAACAGTCGCTTGAAAAATCTCATAATTACGTCAGAATTGCAAAGCAATATCTAGTCTTTACAATGGAATTTAATTTTGCCATTGACAAAATGAGCTTAGAAATGTTTGTCGAAAAAAAAGCTGCTGTTTATAAAACAGCTTGTCGAAAATTCTTAAAATTTGCTCAAAAAAATGAAATTCATAGAGTTTATGATGACGCTACTCCCAATTATAAAGGAAATAAATATGTTTTGGCTTTTCTTGCCAATGCACAATTAAGCCAAAATAGCAAAGAAACATACGCTAGGGCATTGCACGAATTTTATTCTTTTATGGATTCGAAATCCCTTACTCCGAATCGTGATGCAGTTTTGAGTTTTATACAACAATGTAAAAATAATCAGCTAAGTCCTTATACCACAAACACTTACATTGCAGCTATAAAAGGTTTTGTGCAATTTTGTATTTTAAGAAGAAATGAAATTGATATTAATCCGAACTTGATAGAGCAAATGCGTGATGTTTCGACTGTAAGAAGTTTGAAAGTAGGGGGTTCTACCCAAAAACAATATGCTAAAGATTCACTTACAGAAGAAGAACGCATTCATTTATTAAAATCAATTACCAACCCAAAAGATAAAGCCATTATTGGACTTATGGCATATCAAGGATTGAGAACGATTGAAGTGGTTCGTTTGTCTTGGAAAGATATAAAAGTACAAAAAGGAAAAAATTATTTGGCTGTTTGGGGAAAAGGACGAGAAGAAAAAGAACTCATTCCACTTTTACCAAAAATGTATAAAATTTTGATTTCCTACCAAATGTCTATTACTCGCCCAGAGAGAAGTATGTTTGATTTTAAAGAAACCAGTAGTATCAGAAAAATTACAAACAAATGGCTCAAGCAAGCAGGATTAAAACGTGAAAATGTTTCTGCACATAGTTTGCGCCACACAGTTGCACAGCTTATGTTGGATAAAGGAATCCCAAAACCGATGGTGCAGCGTTTTTTGAGGCATAAAACAGAATCTATGACAAGCACTTATACAGCCAAACAAGAAGATAGAGAGTTTTTGAATTATGATTTTTGATTAGACCAATAAAAAAATTGCTGCATTATGAATTTCTACCTAAAATTACATATTTCCCAAAAAGAAAATTTGCTTTCTATCTATCATTTTGAAAATCTAAAAATAGCAATAGATGATGATTTTGTATGGATAAAAAATCTGACAGATGAACAAATAAATAGTAAGCAAATCAAAATTCTTACTCAAAAAACAGTTTATTACGAAAAAGAAGGAAAACTATATTTGCAAAATAGCCTTTTGCCTCAAAGAAATATTCCATCATTACTTTGGACAGAAATAGAAAGAGCTATACAAATAGAATTACCAAAAGTAATTGAAAATAAATTTGATATTCAAAGTGTAAATGCAATTCAACCAAAAATTGTATCTTCAGAAAACGAAAAAGAAGCTGTTGCAATGCTTATTTCTGTCAAGCAATTAGAGGGTTATATTAAGGGGGCTGCTGCTGTTCGTCTTCAAAATCTGAAATGGGTTATTTTAGAAAACCAATTTGATAAAACTCAAAACAAAGTTTTTATTATTGGAAAACCTATTTTACCAATTTTGTCTAATTTATCAAAAAAAGATATAAAAATATTTTGGCAAAATGATAATTTATTTATTCCAATAGGGTTTGATTTTGAGTTTTCTGGTTTGAGGGAATCTATTTCTGAAAAACTCAAAAATACAATATACAGCAACTGGTACGAAGATATAGTTGTCAAATCAGAAGAAAATGATTTTAATCAAACTTGGAATAATGAAAATCGTTTTTATAGCATTTGGAATGAAGAAAGTGAGTTTTTTCTGATTCCTAAAGATGATTTTATGCCACTTAGTAGGAGTTCGTTTAAATTAAGTTTTATGTAAATAATTGTATTTTGTAGGGAAAATGGCTTGCCTTTTCCTTTAGCCTAATTAAAAAAATGGAAGAAGAAAGATTAAAATTATATTTCAATAATTACGAGCATTATTTTTGGCAATGGGAAGAAAATGGAGAAGTAGCTTCTATTCCAAATGGTCAAACGATTGCATATAGAGAATATTTAGTGGAGGTTTTGGAGGCTTTAGCACCACAGGGTTTGCCTGCTTTTGGAGCTGTTTTGCTTGCCTTGATTGTTACAAATCCTAGTTTTTCTTATTCAGATAATAATCATTTAAAAAGTGCAGGTGAAAGTTTGGAGTCTGTTAAATCAATAACGAAAGGTTTTTTTCAGAGAAAACAATATGATTCAGATGGATTTGAAATACCAAATCAAAATACATTAATTGGTAAATTTTTAAAAGATTTAGCAGAGTTACCAAAAGATTATAAAACATCAACAAAGCGAATTTTGGTTTTACAAACCATTTTTAAAGATGCTCATAATAAGTATTCTGTAAAAGATTCTAAAAAAATAATAGAATTATTAAAGCAAAAAAAAGTAAATCTAAAAAAGAAAGAATTTAGTTTAGAGGCATTCAAACAAGATGTTAGAACGCTAAGTTTTGCTCATAGAGATTTTCCTACAAAAGAATCCATCTTAGAAAAAATAGCTTCTTTACCCAAAATAAATAAAGAAAGTTTAGAAATTGATGAAGAAAACAAACAAAACTTTAATCAAAATAAAGAAATTGATTTAGTAGAACAGCTTACAGAAAACAAAGAAACTTTTGTAATTGGTTCACTCATAAAATCACTTTTTGCAGGTCTGAATATTCCTTTTCACAATACACAACCCAGTCAGCAGCCACTTGGAGGCGTTTCTGATTTGACCAATAAAGGCTCTTATGACAGACTTTTGATTTCAGAATATGCCAACGATGATTTGATTTTTCTTTCTCGTTTGGCTAATAATGAAGCTCTTTTTTTGAATAGAGAAGTCCCTCCACAGCAAAATGATTCGGAGCGAGTTTTCTTAATTGACATTTCACTTAAAAATTGGGGAACTCCCAAAATACTTGCTTTTGCTGTTGCGATTGCCATTTCTTCACACCCAAAAAGCGATATTAATTGTCATTTTTATTTGATTGATGAACATCGTTATCGAAAAATTGAATTAGAAAGTGTTCATAATGTGATACAAAGTTTGCTTTTCTTTGGTACAGGTTTGATGGCTAGAAAAGGTTTAGAACTTTTTTTTGAAGAGAAAACGAAAGAATTAGATTTATCAAATAAAGAAGTATTTTATCTTTCTTCTAGTGAAGCGATACAAGAAAAATTGATGCAAAGAACTTTAGAAGAGCATAAAAAATATATTTCGTATTGGATTCATACCGATTTAGAAACCAAACATAAACGAAATACAGGAAAAATAATAGTCTATAAGAAAAAACAAAATAGCAAAACTTATATTCAAACACTCAATCTAAATTTGGATAAACTTTGGGCAAATCCTCCTAAAAAGAATAAAAAATCAAAAGGGAAACAAACTCTTTATTCTTTGGTTTTGCAAAGTGCGACAAAAAGAAAAATAGAATTAATCAAGAAAATTCGTGATAGTACAACTTTTTCTCTTAGAGAAGCAAAAAGTAAAGTAGATAATACGCCACAGACCATCAAAACAGATATGCTTTTGGAAGAAGCAAATAATTTGAGGGACGATTTTGAAGAAATTGGAGCTGTTGTATATTTGCTTGAGCAAGAAAATGGTAAGGAAAGAGAAGATAATTGTCCAATTTTGTTTCCAAAAACGACCTCTAAAATAAAGGTTTATTTTTCAGATACAGAGTTTTATCTTATCAGCACTCAAAAAAGTTTGATGCAATTAAAGCTCAATCAAAAGTATCAAAAAGGTCATTATATATCAAAAGGTTGGCAAAGGTTGCATCAAAATTTGGATTATAAAGTTGGAAAAATTTGTGTCGCAAAACAAATCGGAAATGATAAAATTATAATTTGGCTCAACATAAATACAAAAGAAGTATATATGATGAATTTGGAAAGCAAAGTGATAGAAAAAACTATTTTTGCTGATTTTGTCTATTCTAATTTTAGCTATATTTTTGAGTACAAAGGTGTTTTTTATTACTGTTTGGATAATAGAAAGTTATATGTATTTGATTGGACAGGAAAAGACAAAATTAAAATTTATGAGGTTACGACCAATAAAGATGAGATAATAAAAAGTTATACTAAGTTTACTGAAAATCAATCGAAAGTACCTCATTCTATTGACCAGTATAGTGTTCTCAAAAATGCAAAACAAGTTTTTATTAATTCTGAAAATGAATTAGTAATTTCGAAGCACAAAATTTTTCTTAACTCTGGAAATATTATCAAATTACAAGTGGCTGATGCTAAATTAGAAAAAATATTGATTGCAGAGGCAGAGTCTAAAAGTGAGTTTGTTTTTGAAGATGGGAGTTCTATTTTTATTGATAGAGATGGAATGATTTTTTTGAATAGTAGTGATGAAAATATTCCGACTATCTACATTCCGTCGTGTTTGGATACAGCTTTAGGAGTCGGAACAGATGAATATTTTGCAGGAATAGATTATTTTTTACCTTTAGATAATAATTTAGAAAAGATAGAGAATCAATTATTTTATACTAAGTTTATTCAAAAATTTATTCAAACTATTATTAAAAAGTCATAAAAAAAGCGTTTCTTAATTTTAATAATTGAGAAACGCTTTTTGTTGTGCTACAATTTACCATTACATGGTAGCTCCTGCTATTATTGCAACTACAAAAATTAAGAAATAAATTACCATAATAATAATTGTCATTATTCCCATAAACATAAATAGAGATTTCAAATTTTTGAAGCCATCTTCCATTTCCAAACTATCTGAATTGCGTATAGACGATTTTATTTTGGAAGAAAATTTGAATAAAAATAAAGAGGGAAAAACATAAACTACAGCCAAAACTAAATATAATAATCCAACACCAATTCCTCCAAGCCCACCAAAGGCAGGGTTAGAAGCCAAACTCGGAATTGTAGAACCCATCAGCATTAATCCAAAGGCAGCAATTACCATAATTCCAGTACCTATAAAGCCCATAATGGCTAAAAATTTGCCCCAAGAAGCTGCTGTAGCTAGGAAATTCTTTGCACGATTGGTAACTTGAAATTCTCCTTCTGAATAGAAAGAATCTTTGTCTAAAAAGTCATTTTTTTGCATTTTTTATTTTATTTTTAATAAATTATTATTGAACAGGAGAAGCGTGTCTGATTCTTTTGGGTGCAGTATTTAGAAATGAAATACATTCATCTAAAGTCTTGAAATGTTTTGCGCCATTATTTATAATCATCTTTGTAACAGCATTCATAGATTTTATTTGTACAGGGTCAAATTCTTTATCTCCATCTTTTGTAAGAAAACAGAATAAAGTTTTTTGGGGTCTTTTGTTGGAGTCATCGACCACTTCGGCGATAGAATAAACTCCTTTCATCATCGGAGTCAAGACGTACAAACAGTACTGGCAATGCTCTCTTTCATAGAGTTCTTTTTGATAGGCTTTATCATTCCATTCATCTACCACAGGGTCAAAATAATCTATAGTAAGGCGAGGTATTACATACTCTCTCCATTTTGAGCTGTTTACAGTTCCTCCTAAAAATACTTTTGGCATTATACTTTTTTTTAAATAAATTACTAATTAATTTAAGATAGTTTTCGTTCTTCATTCAAACTTTTTTCTTTTGATGAATTAGAATTTTTTGATTTTTTATCACTTTTTTTATCGATTTGTTTCCAACGCTGTGTTTCAGAATTAAGAATTGCCTCAATTTTTTCGACCAAACGAGGAAAGGCATCAGCTTCATCATAAGGCTCACTTCGTGTAACATACATATAACGTTCGTGGCGCATCATTTCGCACGTAACACGATATTCTTTCCATAATTTGTGATGTTCATCAAGTTCTAAAAGGCTATTCATGACTACCAAAGCCACACCAGCCAAAGCAGCAGTTACTTGAATATAAACATCCCAGTTATTTTCTTGTACGATTTTGAAAGCTCCAAAAGTAATCACAATAGGTATAAATGCAGCAATTACAGCTTCAGTTCTTTTAATGCGTTTGTATTTTTTCTTATTTTCACTACTTTTTTTATCATACCAATTCATTTGAGAATCCAAACGCTCGGCAATGTATTCAACATCACTCATCAATGCTATATTTCTTTCTTGTGGGTTGTGATTGTAGGCTGTTCCTGAAAATTTGGGTTGAGAAGATAGATTTTCGTTTGGAGAAGTTGTATTTTCCATACCTTAATAAATTGATTAGTTGTGATAATTTGGTAATTAGTTGGTAGTATTTGATTTTGACAATCAAAATATATTAAAAAATAGCGTCAAAAACCAATTTGATTTTTTATTTCTTTAATTTTTTTAAAGTTCGATGTTTTGTGTACGTTCATCAAATGTAAAGTTGAGAAATTCTTTTGTGTTATTTTTGGTAAGATAAAGCATATTTCTTTGGTCATCAAATAAATCTATCAAAATCATATTTTTTATAAAAATAGATTCTTTTTTATTTGAAGTTGGCTTTTCAATCATTCCATAAATCCAAATTATATCGCCTTCAAATTCTACTCCGAGATATTTTATTTCTTGTTTTTTAGCATCAATTTTTACATTCATTATTTTTTTGAGATACTGATAAATATAAATTTGTGCATCTTTGTGCTGTGTTTTGGTAGAAATATTTGGTTTCATATCTTTAAATACTTCTGAATAATTTTTGCGAAGTGCTTTTTCCAAATCATCAACAAAAATTTTATGAGAGATTTGAATTTCTGTTGTTTTTCCTTTTACCTTAAAATCCATTTCTGTAATGCTCAAATGCATGGCATGCTTTGGAACAAATGAAAATAAAGAAAAAGCTAGGAGTATAATTCCTATTATTTTTGAATATTGATTTTTTGACATGTTTTTATTAGTGAATTTATATTTTTAATCTGAGTGTAATATTTCGTAATTCGTAGTCTGTAATTTTTAATTCGTAATTGAATCTTCTTCATCTGGAAGCATTTCGATATCGTGAATCAAAACTTTTTTTGAAATATGTTGCCCTGTTTGTGTTGCTGCAAGACCTCCTAAGGCCGTTTCTTTGTATCTACTTTCCATACTTTGACCAATTTCGCCCATTGCTGCCACACATTCATCAACAGGAATGACAGCATTTACATTAGCAAGCGAAATTTGAGCCGAAGAAAATGCAATCGCTGCTGCACTTGCATTTCTGACCACACAAGGCACTTCTACAAGACCAGCCACAGGGTCGCAAACCAGCCCCAACATACATTGAATCGTAATCGCCACAGCACCAAAAACTTGATTTATATCTCCTCCCAAACAATACACCATTGCACCCGAAGCCATTGCTGCTGCACTTCCTGTTTCTGCCTGACAGCCACCAACAGCACCAGCTAAGGAAGCATTTTGTTCTATGATAAGTGCAATTCCTGCAGCTACCAAAAGTCCTTCCAAAATTTTATGTTCTTCTATATTATGGATTTCTTGTAAAGTGTAAAGCGTTCCGGGCAAAATCCCAGAAGCTCCTGCCGTAGGTGCAGCTACGATACGTCCCATACACGAATTTACTTCTTTTGCAGCCAAAGAACGAGCTATCAAATGTTGAAATTCTAAGGATAAAACAGGCGTAGGATAACGATAAACTTTTTTTGCTCCATTGTTTATCATTCCAGAACGAGAAATCATTTCTTCTTTTAATCCAGTTTCGACGGCATCTTTCATTACTCCAAATGCTTTACTCAAGTTTTCAAAAATTTGAGTTTCAGATTTTCCTCTTAGTTCTGTTTCATACTCCAAAACAGATTTATAAAGAGGTTCGTTATTGGTTTGGCAATGCGTTTGCCAGTCTTTGAAAGAATCAAATAATAAGGACATAATTTTATTTTTTTTGTGGTGTGTGTTTCTTGTTGAACCTCATTTGAAGAGAATGCCTCAATGATAGTTTAATTTTTAAATGGTATGGGTTTTTCTAAATCTTTGATATTATTTATTTTGAAAGGAACGAACAAAATCTAAGAAAATATCTATGTCTTTTTGTATTGTTGCTATTCCTACCGAAACTCTGACAGCTCCTCTCATTTTACCTAAAAAATCCATTTTATAATGATGACTTTTAGATAGAGAATTGAAATCTTCACCCCAATTAAAAAAATAATTTGCCATATCTTCATTAGAGATACAACTATTTATTTCATCTAACCCTGGATTACAAAAACACCCTGTACGAATCGAAATCAAATTTTGATTGGCTAATTGCTCTACTTCTGTAAAGTGATAACTCTTCTGATTTTTGTCCATAAAATTCATTATAATTGTTCCTCCTTTGTATTCTTTTTGAGTAGAACCAAATAACTGCACTACTTTTTGTCCATTACTGTGTTTTATATTGTTTAATTCAGTAATTAATTTTTGAGTAAGGATACTTATTCGTCTGTTTATTTTATTTATTCCAATATTTTCAATAAAATCCAAACCAATTTTGATAGCAGGAATATCTAAGTAATTAATTGTTCCATCTTCAAAACGTTCATGGGCATTGGCAAGTACATGTCTGTTTCCTAATACAGAAGCAAAATTAACTGTTCCACCTGCAAACCAAGGTTTATTTATTTTTTCAAATTTATTTTTATGAATTAACAAACAGCCTATTCCAGTAGGATAACCAAATATCTTGTAAAAAGACATAGAAACAAAATCGGGTTGTATTTTTGATAAATCCAAATGCGAAGTAGGCACAAAGGCAGCAGCATCTAAAAGAACGTCCCAGCCTTTTTGTTGAGCTTTTTCTACCCAAGCCAAATCATGTTTAATACCTGAAACATTAGATTGAGCAGGAAAAGAAAATAATTTATTTTGAGTCGTCTGGTGTTGAGAAAGTAAATTATTTAAGGCTATCTCATCAATTCTTAAATCTTGATAATGAATAGGAGCATAACTTACAGAGCCTTCTGTTTTTTTGCAAAACTCTCTCATTCCATTGATAGAATTGTGATTGTCTGACAGAAGTAAAAGATGCCCATCTTTGAAGGGATAACCCTCTCCTATTATTTTTATCCCTGCAGACGCATTAGCTGTAAAAACACAATAGTAATCTTGTGCATTGAAAAAATTAATTACTTTTTCTCGTGCTTCTTCTATCAAAATGGTTGATTTGTGGGACGTTGGGTTACTAGAGTGTGGGTTGCCAAATACATTCTCTTCCAACATTTTTCTATGCTCTTCTAGTTGAGAAATTGCATAGAGATTTCCTCCAGTGAAATCAAGATAAGTTTGATTTGTTTTGTCTAATCTTGAATATTCTTTAGCTCGTAGGTCTTCAAAAAAAGCAGTTAATGTATCTTCATTAAGATAAGATTCAGACTTATTTTCAGAGGTTGAATGAGAAGTAAACATAGTATTTTTTGTTTGTATATGTAGGATAAAGATTTAAAACTTCTCAAACAAAGATAATAAAAGGACGTTGTTAAAGCAAAAAAAATGTTAAAAAAAATAATTGTAAAGTATAAAGTTATTTCAATTAAATTGTATCATTAAATTGGTTTTTTGTGTAAGAAAGATAATCTTTAAGTTCCACCAAGAAATCATTTGTTGAGAAGAAGAAGGTTATATATTTCAAATATTATAATTTTCACAAGAAATAAAAACAGTCTTTTAAGCTAAAGAATACTCAAACCATTACCAAAACTAAAATTTTAAAGCTATTTTTGTATTGACTTTTAAAAAGACTATTTAGGAAAAGGCAAGCCATTTCCCTACAAAATATAAATGTAAATTTATTTAACTGGTTGCTGATAACAAGTAACTGATAACTGACCAAAAAATGCTTTCAAACCCAGACGCTCCCAAAAAACTATTTCTTCTTGATGCAATGGCTCTCATTTATAGAGCGCATTTTGCCTTCAGTAAAAATCCTAGAATGACTTCGACAGGAATTGATACAGGTGCAATTTTGGGTTTTACAAATTCTATTTGGGACGTTCTGCAAAACGAAAAACCAACCCATATAGGAATTGCTTTTGATACCTCAAAGCCTACTTTTCGCCACGAACAATTTAAAGAATATAAAGCCCACCGAGAAAAACAACCAGAAGCCATTACGCTTTCGAAGCCTTATATTAATCGTCTTTTGGAAGGTCTGAATATTCCAATTTTGAAATTAGATGGTTTTGAGGCAGATGATATTGTCGGAACGATTGCCAAAGCAGCAGCAAAAGAAGGCTTTGAGGTTTATATGGTTACGATTGATAAAGATTATGCACAACTTGTTGAGGAGAAAATATTTTTCTACAAAGTGGCGTATGCTGGTCGTAATCCTGCTGCAATTTGGGGAGTAAAAGAAGTTTGTGAGCGTTGGGAGCTTAAAAATCCGATGCAATTAAAAGATATTTTAGGACTTCAAGGAGATGCTTCTGATAATATTCCGGGCATTCCGGGGATTGGCGAAAAAACGGCTATCAAACTTTTGAAACTTTATGATAGTGTAGAGGGAATTATCGAAAATTCGGACAAACTGAAAGGAAAACAAAAGGAAAATGTAGTTAATTTTGCCGAACAGGGATTATTATCAAAAGAATTAGCAACCATAAAATTAGATGTTCCGATAGAATTTGATTTTAAATCTTTGGAAGTAGAAGAGGTAAATAAAGAAATTTTATCGCCTTTATTTGATGAGTTGGAATTTAGAACGCTAAAACGAAAGATATTAAATGAAGAAACGCCAAAATTATCTTCTCCAAAAACAACAACTTCAAAAGCCAAAAAAGTAGATGCAACTGACCAAATGGATTTGTTTGGAAATCCAAATAATAATCAAAAACCAGTTCAAAAAGTAGCCAAAAAACCGAATGTAACTCCAGAAGAAGCAAAGGCAGCTTTAGAAGCATTGCCCTTTATTTTTACAGAAAAAGAACTTCAAAAAACAGAAAATGTAAATAATGAAACGCATTCAGATACAGAAAATCAAGCTCCAAAACTAAAAACACTCTTTACCACAAAACACGATTATCATCTTATTGATACAAAAGCAAAAAGAGAACATTTGATAGAATTTTTATTACTTCAAAATGAAATTTCTGTCGATACTGAAACCGATAGTTTAGATGTCATTGAGGCAAATATTGTTGGTTTTTCAGTTTCTTACAAAGAGTTTGAGGCATTTTATATTCCTGTTTTGGGAACGGAGCAAGAGCGAAAAGATATTTTAGATGAGTTTAGAAGCGTTCTGGAAAATCCCAAAATCATAAAAATAGGACAAAATATAAAGTACGATTATCAGATTTTTTATAAATATGGAATTGAGTTAAAAGGAAAGTTTTTTGATACCATGTTGGCGCATTATTTATTAGAGCCAGAACTTCGCCATGGTATGGATTATTTGGCACAAACGATTCTGAATTACAAAACTATTTCTTATTCTGAAATTGTAGGGACAGGAAAAAAAGCCAAAACAATGGCAGATTTTGAGCCAAAACAAATCCTAAATTATGCAGCCGAAGATGCAGATATTACATTACAATTAAAAAATAAATTATTTTTTGAGTTAGAAAAAGAAGAAAACAAAGGCTTAAAATCTGTTTTTTATGATATTGAAATTCCACTTATTTCTGTTTTGGCAAAAATAGAAATGAACGGAATGAATATTGATACAAAATCTTTAAATGAGTTTTCTAAAGAACTAGGAAAAGATGTAGAAATTGTAGAAAAAGAAATTTATGAAATAGCAGGAGAAGAGTTTAATATTGCCTCTCCAAAACAGCTCGGAGAAATTCTCTTTGATGAAAATAAATTAAATCTCTCGCCAAAACCAAAACTGACTGCAAAAAGCAAACAGTACAAAACAGATGAGAGTATTTTGGTAAAACTGGCTGAAAATTATCCCATTGCTGCCAAAATTGTAGATTATCGCCAACTTCAAAAACTAAAATCCACTTACGTCGATGCTTTGCCTTTACTCCTTTCTCCTAAAGATAATAAAATTCATACTTCATTTAATCAAGCTGTTGCTTCAACGGGTAGGCTTTCTTCGACCAATCCGAACCTCCAAAATATTCCAATCCGAACCGAAAGAGGGCGAGAAGTAAGAAAGGCATTTGTTCCTTCTAGTGAAAATCATGTGCTTTTAGCCATAGATTATTCTCAAATAGAGCTTCGTTTGATGGCTTCTTTTGCAGCAGACCCAACGATGATTGAGGCATTCAAAAATAATAGAGATATTCATACAGCGACGGCAGCCAAAATTTTTAAAGTAGAAACTGAAAATGTAACTCCAGAAATGCGCCGTTCTGCAAAGACAGCCAATTTTGGAATTATTTATGGTGTTTCGGCAATGGGATTGGGGCAGCGTTTGAATATCAAAACAAGTGAAGCCAAGAAATTGATTGATTCTTATTTTGAAGAATTTTCTTCCATCAAAAATTATATGGACAAAATCGTAAATGAAGCAAGAGATAACGAATCTGTACAAACACTTTTGGGTAGAAAAAGACCGTTGCGTGATATAAATTCTAGGAACAGAACGCAGCGAGGTTTTGCAGAACGAAATGCCGTAAATATGCCCATACAAGGAACAGCAGCCGATATTATAAAATTAGCAATGGTAAAAGTACAAGAATATTTAGAGGAAAATAATCTAAAAACAAAAATGATTTTGCAAGTGCATGACGAACTCGTTTTTGATGTTCCTAAAGAAGAATTGGAAATTATAAAACCAAAACTTATGGAAATAATGAGCAAAACCTATCAAATTGATGTTCCTTTAGATGTAGAAGCTGGGATTGGTCAGAATTGGTTGGAGGCGCATTAATTTACCTCACTCTAAATATTTGTTTTGACCTTGTTGGGAGTCGTATTAGCAAAACATGTTCATAAAAATTTTGTTAGGAGTTGTTTTGGTAACCCAAAATAACTCTGACAATAGTTTGATGCAAAGTGTCTTTTTTTAACTATTAAAAAATCGTTTTATTCAGACTAGAAAGTCTGAAATACTTCTACTCCACAACTTGAGTTGATTAAGTCTATTTCTTTAAATTCATTTTCCAAAAATAATTTAGTTTCTTAAAAAAGCTATCCCAGTTCTTGCCTTTATCTTCTATGAAAAAAGTATGAATAGCATTGCTTTTCATATAAATTTCCAACTGATAACGTCCTTTTATTCCATAATAAAAAAGTAATAAACCGACTGCTCCCAAACCCATTCCAATCCACAGATTTAAAGCACCTTTTAGACTTGCTACCATAGAAAAAGCACCTCCAATTCCACCCAAAAGTAAGGGAAACATTAAGCGTTTGTAACGAAGCTCTATCTTTGCAATTTGAGAAAGAATAAAACGTTTTTGTTTGCCTTCTCTTCTATAAAAAAGTGTTTTGTTTGTGAGTTTCCAACGAGAAATCAAATCCGTCTGAATAATTGCTTGTTCTTCTTCTGGAAAAGCAATCCAAAAAGGACTAAAACTAGCCTGTTGTTCAAAATTGGGAATAGAAACTTTTCTTTCAAAATTCAGTGCAGATGAAGGAAGAGAAACAGAATAAATAGGCTGTGAAAAATAATTTTTTGATTCATTATTTTGAACTAAAAAATCCTTTGAAGTTTTATTTTCTAAAGGATTTTGATTTTTTTTAGGTTGTAAGAATGATAAATTCAAACTAATTATTAATTATAAATGGAATAGTAAAATAGAATCAAAGCAAAATTTTTGATTTCTATTCTCCAAAAAAAAATTATTCAAATCTCATGTGCTTCATTGATTTTCCTGATTTGGCAATACGTTGTAAAGTTTCAATTCCGACTTGTAAATGACGTTCTGCAAACTGCGCCGAAACTGCCGAATCGCTCTTTGAAGTTTTTACTCCCTCTGGAATCATAGGATTATCCGAAACCATCAAAAGTGCTCCACGAGGAATTTCATTGACAAAACCAACTGTAAAAATAGTGGCTGTTTCCATATCAATCGCCATTACACGCATGTCTTCTAAATATTTTTTGAAAGAAGAATCGTGTTCCCAAACCCTACGATTGGTGGTATAAACTGTTCCAGTATAATAATCTAATTGATGATTTCGAATGATAATAGATGCCGATTTGTGAATACGAAAAGAAGGCAAAGCAGGCACTTCACTAGGCAAATAATCATTACTTGTACCCTCACCACGAATGGCAGCAATAGGCAAAACAAAGCTTCCTAGTTCATTTTTTTTCTTTAATCCTCCACATTTTCCCAAAAATAAGAGAGCTTGTATATCAATGGCAGAAAGCAAATCCATAACCGTTGCAGCCATAGCACTTCCCATTCCAAAGTTGATGATTGTGATATTATCGGCTGTTGCTGTTTGCATGGGTTTGTTGCGCCCCTCTACTTCTACTCCAAAACGCTCGGCAAACTTTTCGACATAACCAATAAAATTAGTTAGTAAAATAAATTCACCAAAATCTTCTAATTTTCGTCCTGTATAGCGTGGTAACCAATCTTTTACAATATTTTCTTTTTTGGACATGTCTTGGTGTGAATGCCCTTCTTCGAATGAAGTATTAAAATTTTTTGACAATGTAGTTGTGTGTTTAGTTAATAAATTTAGATTTTTGTACTTTAGAAGAAAAAAATAATTCCTTAAATTATACAATTATTTATTCAAAAATACATATAATTAATTATAAAATTCTATAAATGTGTTTCCAAAACTCAATATTCCTTCTTTTGAAGCCAAGATTAAGCAAGTAGAAAATAGTACTAATAAAGTTACTGATAAAATGCCTTTTAGTTATCAAATTTTTGATATTATTCGAAAAAAATGGATTTTTCTTACTCCTGAGGAGTGGGTTCGGCAGCATGTTATTCATTTTCTAATTTCTCAAAAATACTCTAAAAGTTTGATGCAAGTGGAAAGTGAGCATCATTTTCAAGAGCGAAAAAAACGAACTGATATTCTGATTTTTGATAGAACTGGAAATCCTTTTTTGGTGGTAGAATGCAAAGCTGCACATATTTTGCTTTCTTCTGATGTTTTTTCGCAAGTTGCTGTCTATAATTATTGCATTGATGCGCCTTTTGTGATGATAACAAACGGAATGCAATTAGGGATTTTTGAAAAAACAATAAATAAAAAAACAGAAATAAATTCGTACAAAATGATTGAAAGTTTGCCTGTTTTCTGAATTTTTATTTATAGGATTATTTTAATATTATCCTCCCATATCAATCACTATTTCCAAAACAAAACCATCTTTTACTGTAATTTCGAAGCGTTGGTAATACAAATCATCTTCATCTTCTCTTTCAGTATTCAGCTTTTTTTGTGATTTTACAATTCTTTTGATTCTTTCGATATCTGTATTTTCTCTGCCATGGGTTAAAATTCTGCTAGAAGAGTTTAGAATAAATGTTCTTAATTTTGGATTTTGATTTATTATTTCATACCCTCCTCCTGTTTGTGTTTCTATCATTTGTACAAAATCAACAGAGATAAGTGTTTTACCATGTTCTTCAAAAATGTCTTGAATATAACCGTAAGATTTTGTAGAATCCATTGATATAGGCGTGTGTTTTGTATTATTACTTTCTTGAACTTCTCCTATTTCTTTTGTTTCCTCTGTTGTAGTATTTTCTTTTGTTTCCTCTGTTGTAGTGTTTTCTTTTGTTTCCTCTGTTGTAGTGTTTTGTTTTGAGTTTTGGCAGCTAAAAAGAAAACCAGATAGAAAAAATAGGAGGCATAGTTTGATAATTTTCATGGTATGTAGATTAAATTGCTTAATAATTTTTTTATTGAAATTTTTTGAGAGTAGATTCTGTATTTACATTCTATTAAAATGACTTTATTCTATATTTTTCGGATATAAATCAGAACAGAATAAAATTTCAAAACTCAATATAGAATTTTTTTTGGAATTTTTTATTTCCACAATGAAAGTGCCGAACACATTTGATTCATTCGTTCCAGTTCGGTATTCAAGAATTTTTCCATTACTTTTTCTTGAAATTCTATTCCTATCCAAATCAACATTCCACTTACATTCTGTTCCTTAAAGCGAACAATAGCACCTACTTTTTTTTCTTTTTCGTTATAGACATCAGCCACCACTACATCAGCATTTGAATTGGCTAAATCAAAAATTTGAAAACTAGAAAGAATAAGTCCTTCCGAAAGATAAGTTTTACTGGCTTCTCCATAGGCTTCATACGTAAAAACGGCTGCTTGTGCCGAAGATTCTATCCACAAAAGCTCATGTAACCACAAATCAGAATCTTCAAATTCATAAGCATAAAGCAAAGAACCATCACCATAATCTTCCTTTTCTATTTCTTCGCCTGCACTTGCATTTTCATAGACAACTCCTAAAGGTTCTAGGCTTTCTATGGTGGTAAATAATTTTCTTTCATTATCAGAAATACTATTTTGACCGAATGACAAAGACCAAAATCCAATCACAAACAATAAAAATAATGAGAAAATAAAATTTTGAAAAAATATCTTAGCGTAATTTAATGTATCTTGAGAAGGCATATAATTTTATTTAGTTAGAATAGATAGACGTTTATTTTTTAGCAAAATAAGCAAATACTATTCTAAATTTATACAGTTTTTGGTAAAATAATACTTCTTTAAACACAATTCATTTAATTAGGTTAATCTACTAAGGTAATTTTCTATGTATATTTACAAAAAATACATAATTCATTCTTCCAACAACTAAAAGTCCTTTGATTATTTAAAAACCATTTATTATACTATGAAATTTTTTATTTTTTTTCTAACAGCATTTTTTATTAGTGTTTCTTCTTTTTCACAAAGCAATAAAGAAAATTTTGATTATGAAACACAGTTTATTTATGGAATAAATCTTAATACACAGTCTGGTTTGATTGGTGGTTTTTCTTTTCGTTATTCTAAAGCTATTAATGAAACGATGTATCATAGTTTTTCATTAGAACTTGTCGATGTGCGCCACCCAAAAGAACAGCGAAGAGCAAGCCGTCTGACAGGGGAGTTTTTTGTACCTGGAAAACGTAATTTTTTGTATCTTTTGCGTCCTCAATATGGCAGAGAGTGGGTTTTGTTTAGAAAGGCAGAAGAGCGTGGCATTCAAGTTAATGCTATTGGAGCTGTTGGACCTGCTATTGGTATTGTAGCTCCTTATATCATTGATTATCAATTTGTTAATGAAACAGCTCAGACAGAACAGTACGACCCAAATGTGCATACTTCGTTTGAAGCTGTCTTAGGAACTGGCTCGTTTGCCAAAAGAATAGCAGATGCCAAAATTCAGTTAGGAGCAAGTTTTAAAACTTCTCTTGCATTAGAATTTAGTGCTTTTCAAGGCTCTCAAATAGGTTTTGAGGTAGGTATGATGCTTGATGCTTATCCTAAAGAAATAGAAATAATGGGATTGGCAGAAAATAAAAAAATATTTACCTCTGCATTTTTTACGCTTTTTTATGGAATTAGTAAGTAAGAATCAATTAAAAATCACGAATGTAAATTATTGAATATCAGAAAATTACAAATAATAAAATAGCAATTTATTTAATTTCTATTCCTAAGGAAAAATCAATATCAAATAAAAAGTATAAGAGTGATGAAAGAAAAACCTAAATTTTTAATTGTCTGTGGTAAAAATAAAAAACGCAGCCGAACAGCCGAATCTATTTTCAAAAATGATAATCGTTTTGCTATTCGTTCTGTGGGGGTAAGTCTAGGCTGTTCAAAATTTGGTTATTTTCTCATACAGTTTTCGTATCTTTTGAAATTTAGCTACATCGTAGCGTAACCTTTGTAGAATAGAAAAATGATATAATTTTGTAAGCTACATCGTA
>CAKZOK010000102.1 GCA_937136415.1 uncultured Cytophagales bacterium
TTTAGAAAAGAAAGATTGTCAAATACAGATTGGTCTGCACCAAGTCCAGAAAATAGATAAATTATGGTTTCATTATTTTTAGTCACAATTATTTATTTCTTCAAACCTAATTGCTGCAAAATTCTAGTTGCAAAATAACTTCCTTGTCTATATAAATGCCTATTTCTAACTCTTTTCATTCTGTCTGAAAAAAACATATTTATATTTTTAGCATAAAAAGCCATGATTCCCTTTTTAGCAATAAAAAAATCTGTTTTTGCATAAAACTGATCGCCTGCTTGTCCGTTCGTAGTATCTAATACTTTGAAAAAACCATGTTCAGACATAAATTTTTCCACATCAGGTTTTAAGGGTTGTCCTTTATAGAGTTCTATTTCTTCTACTTCCATCCAAATGCAATCTATATTTTTGATAAATTCATTTGCGCCCTCAAAAACCATTAATTCAGCTCCCTGCACATCAATATGAATAAAATCTATTTTAGGAATTTTTTTTGCTTCACAAAAATCAGATAGAATTTGGGTTTTTACTTCAATTTTATTTTCAAATTTTAGCCAAGTATGTGTACTGGTATGAAGTTCTGGAGAGAGTAAAGAGCTTGATTTATTTCCGTAATCTGTTGTATCTTCTTTATCGATGTTTTCAGGAGTTCCTGACGAAACATGGAAAGTAGCTGTTCCATTTTCATTACTTAGTGCAATTTGAAAAGGATTTATGTTTGGATAGGAAATTGTATTTTTTTTGACCAATTCAAAATTAGAAGGAACAGGTTCAAAAGTATATAATTTTGCCTTTGGAAAATGTTCAGAGTAAAAAATAGAACTTTCTCCTTCACAAGCACCAATATCAAAAATAGTTAAATTCTCGTTTTTGTTATAAATTCTATATAACAAAGTAATTGGATGATACATATCTTCGACTACTTCTTTATTCATTTTTTGAAATTATTTAATTGAAGTTACCTTATATTAATTTATTTTATGATAGTGTAAAGATACTAAAAGTATTAAAAATACAAGTTGAATTTCTCGTTTGATAAAAATAGACAAAACCAATACTTATTCGTTACTTTGTAAATATAAAATAAAAAAGACGATTTTAAAATAAATATGAGTTTAGATAATAATTCGGATAACTATCAAGTTTATACTTTTCCAAACGGCATTCGTTTGGTGCATTGTAGGGTAAATCATACCAAAATAGCCCATTGTGGTTTTAGTTTGGAGGTTGGTAGCAGAGATGAAAAAGCGCATCAAGAAGGAATAGCGCACTTTTGGGAACACATGGCTTTTAAGGGAACTCAAAAACGAAAAGCATTTCATATCATCAACCGTCTTGATGCTGTGGGTGGCGAACTGAATGCCTTTACAACCAAAGAAAAGATTGTTTTTTATGCTTCTGTTTTAGATGAGCATTCTGAAAAAGCGATTGATATTCTTTCTGATATTGCTTTTCGTTCTGTTTTTCCAGATAAAGAAATTGAAAAAGAAAGAGGTGTTATTTTGGAAGAAATGGCAATGTATAAAGATAATCCGATAGACCTTTTAGATGATGAGTTTGATGAGGTGGTATTTGGAAATCATGTTTTAGGAAAAAAAATTCTTGGGACAAGTGAAAGTGTAAAACGTTTTAAAAAGATAGATTTTGAGGAATTTGTAGGGCAAAATTTGGATACAAGTCGTCTTATTTTTTCATCTGTTAGTCGTTTGCCATTTGAGAAAGTCAAGAAAATGGTAGAAAAATATATTGCTGATATTCCTGCTTATTCTGCTGTTTTGGACAGAACTCCTGCGCCATTTGTGAAGGCAAAACATATCATAAAATCAAAATCTATTTCGCAAGCTCACTGTATGATTGGTGGAGCTGCTTACAATTTGCATGATAAAAAACGCATTCCGTTTGCTCTTCTAAATAATTATTTAGGAGGTCCTGCACTTAATTCTCGTCTTAATCTTTCGCTTAGAGAAAAATATGGATTGGTTTATTCTGTTGATTCTGGTTTTTCTGCATATAGTGATTCTGGAATGTTCGCCATTTCGTTTGCAACAGAAAAAAAGAATTTGGATAAAAGTTTGAACCTAGTTTTAAAACAACTCAAATTACTCAAAGAAAAAACATTAGGGCGAGGGCTTTTTCACACAGCCAAACAACAATTCAAAGGGCAGTTGGCTATGTCTAGTGAAAGCAATTCGGGGCTTATGATAGGAATGGGCAAATCATTTTTAGATTTTGAAAGAATGATTTCTTTGCAAGAATTTTTTGATGAAATAGATGCTCTTACTGTTTTGGATTTACAAGATATTGCACAAGAAATCTTTAGAGAAGAGAACCTACATCGTTTAATTTATATGCCTTCTGATACAGAAATAAATGAAAATTAATTAAATTTTGACACCCAAAATTGTAATATCATCACGCTGTTCTACACTCCAACTATGTGTTTTGAGTTCGTCGTTTAGCTCTTGTTTTTGAATTGAGAGTGGAAGTGTTGCATTTTTTTCTAAGAGTTCTAAGAGGCGTGTTGTGCCATATTTTTTATTATCAGCATTTTGTTGGTCACTAAATCCATCAGTGATAAGATACAAACAATCTCCTTTCATCAAATACAAATCTTGTGTTGTAAATGGTTTGTGCTTTCTATCTCTTCCTCCAATAGATTTTACATCTCCTCTTAAATTTTGTAAAAAAGAGTTTTGGAAATAGTACAGAGGTCGTTTTGCTCCTGTAAACTGTACGTGTGCCGTTTCGTCTTCGTTGAAATGAAGAGTACAAATACAAACATCCATTCCATCATCGTTTGACATATTGTTTTGTTGTAATGATTTTTTTACTCCTTCATGCAAACGTGTCAAGATTTGTGCTGTATCAAATATTTTTTCTTGATTAACAATTTCATTCAAAAGTGTATTTCCAATCATCGACATAAATGCCCCTGGAACACCATGACCTGTACAATCAACTGCTGCAATAACTGTTTTTTGACCTTCTAATGTATATTGATTAGACATCCAATAAAAATCACCCGAAACCAAATCTTTGGGAGAATAGAGTACAAAGTGGTCTGCAAAGGCCTTTTCAAATTCTATAGTAGGAGGCAAAATTGCTTCTTGAATAGTTTGAGCATATCGAATAGAATCCGTAATTTTTTGATTTTTGGCTGTAACTTCTTTATTCAGATTCTGAATTTCGTCAATTTTAGTTTCTAATTCTCCTTTAGTTTGATTAAGGTCGTGATTTGATTTTTCTAAATCAGCATTTTGTTTATTGATTTTACGAGAAATAAATGCACCAACAGCAACCAAAACTAAAAGCAAAAGTACAAAAACAACAGCTATCCAAACATATAGACGAGCAAGCTCTTTTTCTGCTTCAACTTCTTCTATTTTTTCTGTAAAAGCAGTTGTGATAGAATCTTTTTCATATAAAAGCCCCCTAATTTTGTCCATTAGTTTGCGAGTTTCTGCCTGTGCTTCTTCAAAGGCTGTTTCATTTGTAATAAGCTGGTTTGCTAATTGTTCTAACTCTCTTCTTAGCCTGCTTTTTTCTTGTGGTGTGATATTGCTTCTGTTTAGCTCGTCGGCGATACGCTCCATCTCAGCACGAATTTTATAACCTTGTTCGGCAAGAAGGCTTTTTTGAAGCTCTAAATCATTTACAACTTTTTCTAAATTAATTCTTTCTTGAACTGTTGCTGTATCTTCTACATTTTCTTCAATTTCTTCTTCTTTTTTTGGTTTCTTTTCCTTTAAAATAGGATTTGACAAATCTCCTGACAAAACAATTCTAACTTCATTTTTCTTTGAGTTATAAGAGAAAAAACGCCCATTTACTTTTTTTCCATTTACTATAAATGAAGATGAAGAGGCTACTTTTTTTCCATTTGGAATCTCCATATAAAAATTTCCAATAGCATCGGCTTTTGTAGTTTTTTCATAGTTTGCCCCTTTCCAAACTATTTCAGCACCAGCTAAAGGAGCATTTTTTTGTTCAAAAACTTGCCCTTTTAAAGTTGCATTTATTTCTCTTAATGTAATAGAAAGACCATTTTTTCCCATTTGATAATCTACTATTGAGTAGCCATCTTTTTGCGCTTTTATTTTTTTTGGAAAACCTTTTGAAGCTGGGTATTCTATTATAAAACCTCCATTATCATTACTCACACCTTTTCCAATATTTGGCATGATTACAGTAACATTTCCCACAGGGTTGCCCTTTGTATCACTTGTTATTCCTCTAATAATTTTTGTTTGTGCCATTGTTTGATGAGAAAGGCAAAACAGAGAAAAGATAAAAAAACAACTTATAAAAAAAGATGAAATATTAATTTGGATATTTATTGATTTGGATAGCATATGTAAATGGAATAGACAATTTTTGGTTTTGTCTGTACAAATTGGGCTAATTATTTTTTGATTATTTTCCTAACTTTTTATCTAAAAAATCTTATATCTAATCAAATTTAGTAAGAATTTTATACGTAAAATGATAAGGGAATTAGAAATGCTTTTCCAAATATATAAAATCTGAATCTATCTACCTACAAAAAAAATAAAAAGAAAGGTATTAATTTCAAAAAAAGGGTGTATTCTAACTTTATTTTTTAAAATAAACCTCTCTAGCCTTTTTTAATGCGTTAGTAAAGGCTTCTTTGGAAGAAAAAATGTGCTTGAGAGCGTCTTGATATGTTTTAGGTTTTTGCCCTAATTCGTTTGTAGAATCTTGATTCAATACAATATTTGAATTATCATTTTTTAATTGATTTTCTTCGATTTGGCTAATCTCTGTATTTTCTTTTTGTGTTAGCATTTGAGATTCTTTTTCTTGTTCTTTTCTCAATTTATCAGCTTTTTCAAAACGCTTGTCAGCCTTTAATTGATAGCCTACTTTTTCTTCTAAAAGCCCCAAATTATTATGAGCAACAGCATCTTGAGGGTCTAATTCGACAGCTTTTCTGTAATCTTGCATCGCCAAAACAATCATTCCAGCAGCAGCACGAATATAAGCACGACTAGAATAACGATACGAATTGTTAGGCTCTAAATCCAATGCAATATTCATATTTACGAGAGCTTCTGAGAGTTTCCCAACTGTAAAATAAAGCACTCCACGCTCACTATACACATTCGGATTTTCTGCTTTTTGAATAGACAAATTATAATCATTTAATGATTTTTGAAATTCTTGTAGCTTAAAATACGCATACCCACGACGAAACAAAACTTCTGCTTCCGAAATAGATTTTAATTCTTCGGTATTAATTTTTTGAGAAAATTTATTTAATATTTCTGTACACATTTGAACAGCCTTTTCGAAATTTCCATCTTGAATAGCTATATTTATGGTTTGAATATTCATTTTTTGAATGGATTGAGTATTGCACCCTATTTTTTTGGATAAGGTATGATTAGTTAAGGATTAGTAGGATTTAAAGTACAGATTAATACAAAATGCTATTAAAAAAAATCGTACTATTTAATTGAATTTTTATGAAAAAACTATTTTTTATCCCTTTAATTTTTTGTTTTATTTCTTGTCATTTTTCTCAAAGCGAAGATAAAAAACAAGCCAAAAATATAGAAAAAAAACAAGAAGACAAAAGTACAATTATTTTGATAAGTGACCCACGTTCGCCCAACCCAAGTAGCGAATTGGCTGTCTTGATGCGTGATATGTGGGAATATGCCGATACATTAAAGAATGAAGTTATAGATTCAGATTCCATTAATTCTTTGCCTAATTATCAAAATCGTTTTGAGGAAATACATACAGCAACTCCCACAGATGAAAACACAAAAAGTATAGCTTTTGATGCAATGGCAAAGGTAATGCTTCAAAAATTAGAAAATGTATATCAAAATGAAAATAAAAAACAAAGTGTGCAAGTAGAAGGTTTTAATTTGTTGGTCAAAAGTTGTTTGCAATGCCATCAACAACACTGCCCAGGTCCTATCTCAAAAATTTCTAAATTGATGATAAAATAAAAAAATCCTTATTAGAAGTATTCTAGTAAAGATTTTTTTATTTAAAAAAGAGGTTATTTTACAGCTAATTTTTGACTAAATTTAGATAAAAGCTGTTCAGAAAGCGAACGGTTCATCAAATGTGTATAAATCTGTGGTGTAATATCACGCAATCTTTTTGAAGAGCCATCTTTAAATTCAATCTCAAGCGTTTTTTCTGCCAAATTATAAACGGCAGAACGAATTTTGTGATAAGAAAACGGAAAATGTCGCATAATTTTGTGATTTTAAGGTAAAAAGAAAGGATTTATTTTTTATGGCTAAGTTTGTTATAGAAATATTTCTCATGTCCAGCACTTTAATTAATATAACCAAAATTTTTGACAAATCATTCCATTTTTATTTTATTTTTTTGTTGTAGCTTCTAAAAAGGCGTGTTTTTTTCTACAATTATTTTAATATTTGAATAATTAGCCAAAATTTGCGAAATTGATGATTTATATTCAAAATTAATTATACCCTCTAACTATGTTAAAGAAAAATTACTTTTTACCCTTATTTTTAGGGATTTTTGCTTTCTCTAGTGTTTGTTTTTCTTCGGAAGTGATAGCACAAGATGATACAAAAATTAGTGTTACTGATATTTATTCGAAGGGCAGTTTTTATGCCCAAAGTTTGCAAGGTGTAGATTGGACAAATAACGGTCAGTTTTATACTCGTATGAATGGCAATGCGATTGTTCGTTATGACATCAAAACAAACAAAGCTGTCGAAACTATTTTTGATGGAGATGCTTCTGACCCAAAAATTAAAATTGCAGAATATTCTTTTTCAGATAAAGAAGACAAAATTTTGATTCAGACTAATCGTCAGTCTATTTATCGTCGTTCGTATATTGCAGAATATTATGTAGTGGATACAAAAGACAAGTCAGTAGAAAAACTTTCTGAAAACGGACGTTCTGCTTACTCTACATTTTCTCCTGATGGCTCAAAAGTAGCTTTTTTTAGAGATAATAATCTTTTTTATGTAACTCTTTCGGATATGAAAGAAGTTCAGATTACAGATGATGGGCTATTTAATAAACTCATAAATGGCGCAGGAGATTGGGTCTATGAAGAGGAGTTTCAGCTTACAAAAGCCTTTTCTTGGTCGCCAAATAGCGAAAATATAGGTTTCATTCAGTTTGATGAAAGCAAAGTAATGGAATATAATATGCAATATTGGTCAGATAAGGCTCAACTTTATCCGATTGATTATAAGTTTAAATATCCAAAAGCAGGAGCAGATAATTCTACTATAAAAGTATTTGTTTATAATACAGAAGCGAATAAGAAAAAGGAAATTTCTTTGGGAGATGAAAAGGATATTTATGTACCTCGTTTGCAATGGACAAACAATTCAAACTATATGGCAATTCGTAGAATGAACCGTCTGCAAAACAAGATTGACCTGATTCATGCCAACATCGAAAATGGAGAAACAAAAATTGTTTATACAGATGAAGACAAAGATGGTTATGTTGATTTTGAATATACAAAGGATTTGATTTATTTGAAAGATGGAAAGCATTTTATTGTTTCTAGTGAGCGTACAGGCTACAAACATTTGTATCTCTACACAATGGAAGGCAAACAGGTTCGTCAGATTACAAGTGGAGATTGGGAAGTTATTGAGCTGTTGGGAGTAGAAGAAGAGGGCTTGAAAGTGCCGATGTTGTATTATATTTCTACGCAAGATTCGCCTTTAGAACGTCATTTGTATATGGTAGATTTGAAAGGTAAAAAAACTCGTAAACTAACCGACAGACACGGAACTAATTCGGTAGATATGAGTAAAGATTTTGCTTTTTATATCTTGACACACCAAAGTACAGAAATGCCTCTCAATTATCGTTTGTATCAAACAAAAGGCAATTTGCTTTTGAATAAAATTCAAGACAATGATAAACTTATCAAAACATTTAAAGAAAATAATTTGCCTCAAAAAGAACTTTCTTCTTTCAAAAATAGAAATGGAGAAACATTGAACTATCAAATTTTCAAACCTCTTGATTTTGATGCAACCAAAAAATACCCTGTTTTGATGCACGTTTATGGAGGGCCTAGTTCTCAACTGGTTACAGATGCGTGGGCAGGAGGCGCAAACGACCTTTGGCACGGAATGCTCACTCAAAAAGGTTATATTGTAGTTACAGTAGATAACCGTGGAACGCAAGGACGTGGCGAAGCATTTAAAAAAGCAACCTATAAAAATCTTGGTAAACTAGAAGTAGAAGACCAAATTGATGGAGCAAAATTTTTGGCAACATTACCTTTTGTTGATAAAGAAAGAATTGGAATTTGGGGCTGGAGTTATGGAGGTTATATGTCTTCACTCTTGATGATGTTGGGTGCTGATTATTTCAAGGCTGGAATTGCTGTTGCTCCTGTTACTTCTTGGAGGTATTATGATACAATTTATACAGAGCGTTTTTTACAACGTCCTGAAGATAATGCAAAAGGATATGATGATTTTTCGCCTATTACACATGCTGCAAAGCTAAAAGGAGAGTTCCTTTTGGTTCATGGAACAGGTGATGATAATGTACATGTTCAAAATTCTATTGCACTACAAAATGCACTTGTTAATGCAAACCGTCCTTTTGATATGTTTTATTATCCAGATAGAAATCACGGAATTTATGGTGGAATGACCAGAATCCATTTGTATAATATGATGACAAAATTTGTAGAAGATAATTTGTAGAATAAAGCATAGATTTTCTTTTTTGTATAAAAAATTATATTTTTTGTCAGATTGAAAATTTTGAGCTTCTTTCAAATCCTGTCGATTAGATTTTTTTTAATCGGCAGGATTTTTTTTTAAGAATAAATAAACAATTTTGAAGTAAAACAACTTATCTCTTTGTAAATCAATTTTTTAAACTGTATTTTTAAATTAAATTCAATTATTATGGGATGGTTAGCGTGGATTATATTCGGACTTATTGCAGGAGCTGTTGCAAAATTTATTATGCCAGGTAAAGACCCTGGTGGTTTTATTGTTACAATTCTGATTGGTATTGGTGGGGCTGTATTAGGTGGTTGGTTAGGTTCAACTTTTCTTGGTTTAGCTCCTAATAGTTTTAATTTCTCTAGTATGCTTGTTGCTATTGGTGGTTCTTTATTACTTCTTTTTGGTTATCGTATGATTACTAAAAAATAAAAAAGATAAAATCATAAAAAAGCCTTTCAAATTAATTATTAATTTGAAAGGCTTTTTTATGAAGTTGTTTAAATTTTTGCAAAAATTAGAATAAAACTAAAAATCACTAATATAAACCATTTCGCCATCTATATAGGTTTGCAAAACGTGTGTATTTTGTAAAAGGCGATTATCAGTCTTCATAATATCTGTATCAATAATAATAAAATCAGCAAATTTGCCAGCTTCAATACTTCCTTTTTCATTTTCTTCAAAGGCTGCATGAGCTGCCCAAATTGTCATGGCTTTCAATGCAACTTCACGAGTTACAGCATTTTCCATCTGAAAACCTTCTTTTGGGTTTCCTAAACCGTCTTGCCTTGCAACGGCTGCATGAAATGTAGCAAATGGATTGACAGCTTCTATCGGAAAATCTGTTCCAAATGCGATTTTATTATTTTGCTCATAGAGTTCTCTGTATGTATAGGCGTGGCGAAGACGAATTTTTCCGAGGCGAGTTTCTACCCAAGGCATATCCGAAATAGCGTGTGTAGGTTGTACGGAGGGGATAATTTTGAATTTTTTGAATTTTTCTAAATCATCATGATGCACTACTTGTGCATGTTCGATGCGCCATCTCAAATCCTTGTTTTTGTTTTCTTCTGTTCCCAAAAACTCACCATACAAATCTAAAAATATACGATTTGCCGAATCTCCAATACAGTGTGTATTGATTTGAAAGCCTTTATCAGCAAATTTTTTGATTAATTGTCTGTATTCGTCAGTGCTTCTCCACATTGCGCCATGCATTGATGCACTGTCAGAGTAAGGCTCTAACATAGCAGCTCCATACGAACCGAGTGTTCCGTCGGCAAAAAGTTTTAAAGCTCCTGCATGCAGACGGTCAGTTTTGATAGTTCCTTTTTCTAAAAAGTATTTTTGGTTTTCTTCTGTTGGGTCAATCATTGCATAAATACGCAATTTTAGAGATTTTTCACGGTGCATACTATCCAAAAACTCAAAGGTAGTTTTGTCTATTAAGGCATCACCTACGGAAGTTACACCATTTTGAAAACAGACTTTTTGCGCTCCTTGAAAGGCTCTTTTCTTTTCTTCATCTGTCATTTGAGGCATTTTTTCAGTTGCCAAATTGATAGCTGTTTCGTATAAGAGTCCATTTAATCCTATCAAATTTTTCTCTTTATTTATTTTTCCTTTTTCGCCTTCCTTTTCATAGACTCCCAAAGTAGCTCCTTTTGGCATTTTGGAATATTGATTGATATTAGCTTCTGATAGAGCTTTTTGATTTACCAAGGCTACATGTTCATCTATTCGTTTGATAAAAACTGGAATATCTGGAAAGGCTTCATCTAATAATTCTTTGGTAGGCAAAATGGCAGGATTCCAATTATTTTGATTCCAACCATAGCCTTTTATCCATTTTTTATCTGGATTTGCTTTTCTGTATTTTTGTAAAATTGTGATTACTTCTTCAAAAGATTTTGCTTTGCTTACATCGGCTTCTTCTAATTTTTGTCCGAGCCAATATAGATGAGCGTGTGCATCAATGATACCGGGAAGGATACAATTTTTTTGAGCATCTACAATTCTTGCACTTGTATATTTTTTCAAAATTTGCCTACTTTTTCCTATTTCAACAAATTTTCCATCACGAATAGCAAAGGCTTCTTGCTGTGAAAAATCAGTATCAACGGTATAAACTTTGGCATTGTGAACAATCAAATCAACAGCTTCTTTGGAAGAACAAGAAGAAAGAGTATTAGACATAATTATAAAAAGGGCTAAAACAATAAAATGAGAAAAAAAAGAGCTAGGTAAAGGTAGTTTCATGAATTGATTTTTCTTTGAAGATAAAATAAGAAACAAAATAAAACTCTATTCATTAAAATAATTACCAAAAATAGGTAATTTTTCATTGTTTCTCTTTAATCTTTTCAAATTAATGAAGTAGTTGGAAAGTAGGGGCTGTATATTTTTTATATGAAAAAAGGAACTTCAAAAATTGTTTTGAAATTCCTTTTTATGTAATTGAACGAATAAGTATTTACATAATATCATCTTCTAATTTTCCTCTTGTTGGCATTAGTTCTCTAAGCGAATCGGCTACTCCCGAACGATTATAATTGCCACAATTTGTATCTATAGAAAGTTTTGATTTTTCTACCAATTTGGCTTTTGGCATTGCATAATTTGTTATGGTAGAATCCATATATAAGGAATCCATAAACATTCCGAAGGCAGGCATTGCCATTCTTGAGCCTTGCCCATAAGCAAAATTATTGAAGTGAATGCTTCTATCATCTCCACCTACCCACGTTCCGACAACCAAGTTTTTGGTCATTCCCATAAACCAACCATCAGAATAATTTTGAGTAGTTCCTGTTTTTCCTCCTATTTGCACACCTGCTTTTCTAAATTTGTATTTCCAAAGTCCTAGGGCTGTTCCACCTCTTTCTTCTCCTGCTCCCATGAGCATGTACATCATTGTATTTGCGTTTTCTTTTGAAAGTGCAGGTTTTGTTTTTGGTGAAAAGTCACGAATTACACGCCCATTTTTGTCTTCTATGCGAGTAATAAAGATTGGTTCTGTCCATTCTCCTTCATTATTAAATGTTCCATAAGCTCCCACCATTTCATAAACAGAAACATCACTTACTCCTAAAGCTAAAGCAGGAACAGCATCTAAAGGAGCTTCTATTCCCATACTACGAGCATATTTGATTACTTTATTTGCGCCTTCTTTTTCTCCTAGTTCTCCAATTAAGTAAGCTGCAATGGTATTTACTGAGCGTGCAAGTCCTTGACGCAGTGTCATGGTTTGTCCTGTATAACCTCCACTATTTTTTGGTGTCCAAGTTCCACCTGATTCTAAATTAAATGTTTTTGCAACATCTGTAACTTGAAAACAAGGGTGGAATTTTTTCTCTGAAATAGCAGCAGCATAAACGATAGGTTTAAAGGTCGAACCTGGTTGTCTTCTTCCTTGTCTTACATGGTCAAATTGAAAATATTTGTGATTAATTCCACCTACCCATGCTTTTATTTGCCCATCGTGTGGATTCATTGCCATCATTCCAATATGCATGAAATGTTTGTAATAACGAATAGAATCTAAAGGAGTCATGACAGAATCTTTTTCATAGCCTTTGCTATTCCAGTCAAAAACTTTCATTTTGATAGGTTTATTCATTTGTTTTGCCATGTCTTGTGCTATCAAAGTAGAATCTCCTTTATGTTTTGTTTTTGTTAGGCGATAGCGTTCTGTTTGCCTTGTTGCTTTATCTAAAAAGCCTTCAATTTCTTTTCTGTACTCATCTCTCCAAGGATTTTTTCCTTTCCACTGTTTGAAAAAGTTGCCTTGTAATTCTTTCATATGTTCTTTTACAGCACCTTCTGCATGTTGTTGCATTTTCGAATCAATAGTAGTATAAATTCGTAGTCCATCGGAAAACAAATCATATCCATTATCCTTACACCATTTCATAATTCTATTTCTTACAATCGTTCTGAAATAAGGAGCAAGTCCGTTGTGATGAGCATCTACTTCGCTATAATTTTCATTTGTTACCAATGGTTCTTCTTTCAAAATAGCTCTTTCTTTAGGAGTAATATATTTATATTTCTCCATTTGTTTGAAAACTACATTTCTACGAAATTTAGATTTTTTAGGGTTTCCGATTGCATTGTAATAGGTTGGAGCTTTGAGCATTCCGACAAGTGTGGCTGCCTCTGGAATTGTCAAATCAATAGGTTCTTTATCAAAATATGTTTTTGCAGCTACTTTTATTCCAAAAGCATTTCTGCCAAAATCAACAGTATTAAGATACCAATACAAAATTTCATCTTTTGTATAAGAACGTTCTAATTTTATAGAAAGCATCCATTCTTTAAATTTGATGATTCCCATACGCAAAATTTTGTTATTCTCTGCTGTTGTCCATGTTCCGTTATATTGTTTTGTACGAGTATTAAACAAATTTTTAGCAAGCTGTTGAGAAATTGTACTTCCACCTCCATCAAGCTCAAAAGTAATGATTCCTTTAAAAACACGCATCAAGCTAATCAAATCTATTCCAGAATGTTCTCTAAAACGAATATCTTCTGTTGCTACTAAAGCATTTGTAACATTTTTAGAAATTTCTGTAAGAGGAACAGGTGTTCTGTTTTCTCTGTAATATTTTCCCATTAATATTCCATCTGCTGAATAAATTTCAGAGGCCACATTACTATTTGGGTTTTCAAGTTCTTTAAGGTCTGGCATTCCACCAAAATAGCCTCCAAAATCTTCTTGAATTGCCAAAATCCACATGGTAATAAAAAATAGTCCTATTCCGAAGACTGCCCAAGTGATTTTGATTGTCTTTATAAATAATGATTTTTTTAGCATAACTTTTTTATCAACCATCAATGAGGCTTTGCCCTCGTTGAGGATAGTGAGAGATAATTAACAAACAAAATTGCAAAAAAATAAGGACAATTTCAATTTTGAAACGTCCTTAATCTATATTTTCTTTAAATTTTATTGAAGTATATCACGAATAATCTTTAAATGATGTTCGTTGTGAATCTCAATAAAACGAATGGCTTCTTTTTTATTTAAACTTCCAAAAACAGGGTGTGGAAAATAACTGTTTTTATCCAAATTATCTATTTTAGCAACTTGTAATTTTGTTTTTTCTAAAAAATCTAAGATGGATTCTTTGGTAATTTTGTTTTCATTTTGGACATTTTTTGGCACTTTTGCCTTTCCTCTAGGAATGAATTTAGTCAATAGAATAAAAGATTTAAGTAAACTAAATTTGCTTTTAAATTCATTTGGGTTTGATATTTCTAACTGTTTGCTTATCCCACGAACAACACGCAAAGAATGGTCAATTTGCCAACCAACATTTGAATGCGTAATTTTTGAATTTGTTTTTTCTAATTGTGGAATATAAGATTCAAGCTCGGAGAGTTGTTTTTTGAATAACATAAAATTAATTTAGAGTGCGAATGACTTTTAAAACACAGAGTTTATAGATGAATATAGAGAATGAGAGTTTCTTTTTTTGATGATAAACTTCAAAACAATAATTTCAAAATGTAATAACTAATAACTGGTTTTACGTTTTGCGTTTCTTTTTCTTGGCAGCAGGAAACAAAATATTATTCAAAATAAGGCGATAACCGGGAGATTTTGGGTGTAATTTCAAATCAGTTGGTGCTTCTCCTACATAATGTTGATAATCTTCGGGGTCGTGTCCTCCATAGAATGTCCAAGTTCCTTTTCCCATTGTTCCGTGAATGTAGCGTACCTCATTTACTGTCTTAAATTCGCCCAAAACAACGACATCAGATTTAACTAAATCTTTTTTGAATGCTGTTGTTTGTCCCATAAAACCTTTTACTTTTGTAACATGATTTTGAGTTAGCATGGTAGGAATGGGGTCCCATTTGGCAGAAAATTGAAAAAGTTCGAAATAATCATTTTTTTCTGTAATTCCAGTGCGCTGACGGTAGCTATTATCAATATTAGAATATTCGTATTCGAAGGGATTCAAAATTAATTTGAAATCTTTGAAAGCAAATGTATTATCAAATTTGAGTTTTTTGTTGGCTGCTGGGTCGGCTGGGTCGCCATCATAAACTCTATCACAAATATCAAGCCCTTCGGCTGCAAGGGCAATGTCATACGTATCTGTTGCCGAACACATTGCAAACATAAATCCACCACCCAAACAATAACCTTGAATCTTTTTTACAACAGCTAATTTTAATTCTGAAACCTTTGCAAAACCATATTTTTTTGCGACAGCTTCATATTCCTTCTGTTGGTCTTGATACCATTTTTGTCCTGAATAACTTGCATAAAATTTTCCATATTGCCCCGTGAAATCCTCGTGGTGCAAGTGCAACCAATCGTAAGTAGGCAACTTACCGTCTAGCACCTCATCATCAAAAATCACGTCATACGGTATCTCAGCATACGTGAGCACCATCGTAACAGCGTCGTCCCATGGTTGGGCCGTTTTGGGAGAATATACAGCTATTTTGGGCACTTTGAGTAGCTTTACTACATCTGCATTTACCGCAGGACTAGCGAGTTCGTTTTTTATTCTATCCGATTTTGCTTCACTCACAGAAGTGAACGAAACTCCACGGATCAGACATTCTTTCTCTATATTTTCATAATGATCCATCATAAAACTACCGCCTTTGTAGTTGAACAGCCATTCTACTTGTTGGTCTTTTTC
>CAKZOK010000103.1 GCA_937136415.1 uncultured Cytophagales bacterium
TGATTAAAATCTACAAAGGGTACGCTGCCATGCAGCTAGAATAAAATTTTAATTGCTATTTTTGATTTATAAATCAATCCACCAAAGAATGAAAATGACTATTAAACTATAGGAAGAGTTTTTGAAATTCTGAACAGCATACGCTACAAAGAAAAATAATACCGAGTTCAAGTTAAATAACCTATCCTGCTTTGTCGAAGACCACTGTTTTTGTTAGTCTTATTTTTTTTCTTTTCGTTTTTTATTTACTCTTATCAACCAACGAGGCAAAATCAATGCACCAACAAAAAGATAAGGATAATAATAGAAAAGTCGCCACAAAATACCTACTGCTGCACAAAATTCAGCTCTCAAATATTCAGCATAAAACAAACAAAAAACAGCCTCAGCCGTCCCACTACTTCCAGGGGTCGGAGAAAGCAGCATCACAATCCACATGGCTATTTGGCGAGAAAATATAAAAAGATGGTCAATAGCATCAAGAGGTGTAAAGGCAGCTATCAAACAATTAAGCATCAAATAACGAGCTATCCATATAAAAAATGTCAGCAAAATTGCCTTTATCCAAAGCGAAGTACCACTACCACGTAATGCTTTAGCTGCAATTATCATTTCATTTCCTGTATTAGTTGCTCCTTTTTGGTATCGTTTCAAAAATTTAATTGATGTTATTTTGATGATTAACCACTTAAAACCACGAGGATTAATCAATAATCCATAAGCAAAGAAAATAGCATAAATGACTGTCAGAAAATAACTTACATAAAAAGCACCCTTCAAACCCTGTTTTTGTACAAATTCATTAAACATATCTGCCGAAATAACAGGAAAAACAGTAAAATCAAAAGAATTAGAAACAAAAATTGCCAAAGGAGAAAAAACAATAAAAAAGAAATTATCCAACAATGCCGTCATCATTACATACGCCATTGATTTTCCTAAAGATAACCCCTCCCGATTCAGAATAAAAATAGCAACAGCCGTTCCTCCCACCACAGAAGGCGTAACAGCAGAAGCAAACTCCCATAATAAAATAATATAAATACTAGATTTCCACGAAAGCTCATCATCACTAATCATTCGAATACGATATATATAACCAGCATCTCTAGCCATAAGCATCATAAAAGCAGCCAAAAACCACAACCAATTTGATTTGCCCAAGGCTTCCAAAAATATTGGAATATCTACTTTTTCTAAAAAAAAATAAACAGCAACACCAAGCCCAATCAAAACAGGAATATAAATCTTGTTTGTATTAAGTGTCTTATAAACCTCCTTTTCATTAGGTCTTTTTACGGTTATTTTTTTAGATGATGGCTCTGAATTAGGGTTTGTAGGCGAAGACATTATTATTTATTTCTATTTTACAATTACTTGATAAAAATTATTTTCTCTAAAAAATGGCGTATCAAAAAAAGCAATACAAGAGAAAATTACTAACAATACAAAGATAACACAAAAAAATACCTTGACAGTAGCCATTTTGTACTATTTTTACGTAAATTTCAATTTTGAGAACAAATTATCATTTTTTACTTTTCAATAAAGACTCACAATCAATCAAATTATTAAACTAAAACATACTATTAGAGTTTTGTTTTAAAATAAAAAAAATGGTTTTTCCGACTTTTTAGCAATTTTCATTTTCATAAACACTAACTTCTATTTTAATTTGGTCTGTATTGAAGGTCTGACCAAGTTAAAATAAGTATTTGCAGTTCAGAAAGGCTTATTTTGTTCAAAGTCAGACTTTCAATACAGACTTGAACAAAATACAAAATATTGATTTTGCACTAAAAGGTCAGAAGAGTCAAAAAATCGCACAATCCAACCAAAAATAACATAAAACAATGAGTTATTATCAAAAAATGGGTCAAATTCCACCCAAAAGACATACCCAGTTTCGTCAGCAAGATGGTAGTTTGTATCACGAGCAGCTTGTTAGCTCTCGTGGATTTTCAGGTATTTATACGATTCTTTATCACATAAATCCACCAACAAAAATAAAAAAAATGCTTGAGCCAATTTCTATCAAAACAGAATTGCTCACAGACTATCCACTTCAACCGATGCACCTCAAAACTTCTCTTTCAGAACGCACTGGAGAAGATTTTTTAGATGCTCGTGTGCCTCTACTTGCCAACAATGAGTGTGTTTTGTCTATTTGTAATCCAAGTAAAAAAACAATGGATTACTTTTATAAAAATGGAGAACACGATGAAGTAATTTATATGCACGATGGAAATGGCTATTTGTATTGTCCACAAGGAAAATTAAGAGTAAAAAAAGGAGATTACGTAGTCATTCCAAGAACGACAGTTTATAAAATGGAATTTGATGAAGAGGTAGATGAAAATGGAAAAAAAGTGGAAGTCAGAATGATGATTACCGAATCTCGTGCGCCCATCGAAACGGTAAGTCGTTATCGCAATGAAATGGGGCAGCTTTTAGAACATTCGCCTTATTGTGAGCGTGATATTCATTCGCCTCAAGAATTGGTTACAGAAAAAGAACCCAAAGAAACATTAATCAAAACAAAAAAAGGAAATTTTTTGCATCAACATGTTTATGATTTTTCGCCTTTAGATGTTGTGGGTTGGGACGGTTGTTTGTATCCTTATACACTTTCAATTTATGATTTTGAGCCGATTACTGGGCGCATTCATCAGCCACCTCCAGTTCATCAGACATTTCAAGCGCAAGGAGGTTTTGTGATTTGTTCGTTTGTTCCTCGTCTTTTTGATTATCACCCAGATTCTATTCCTGCGCCTTATAATCATTCAAATATTGATTCTGATGAAGTTCTTTTTTATGCCGAAGGCGATTTTATGAGTAGAAAAGGAATTGATAGAGGCTCGTTTACCATTCACCCTGGGGGAATTGTGCATGGTCCTCACCCCGGAACGTATGAGGCAAGTATTGGCAAAAAAGCAACACACGAATATGCTGTAATGGTTGATACATTTCGTCCTCTTTACCTAACCAAACAAGCATTGGAATATGTAGATGCTAATTATGCGTATAGTTGGTTGGAATAAATTTTAATTATTTATTAAAAAAAAGCACAAAATCAAATTTTGTGCTTTTTTTGCTCTAAGATTACCAATATAAAATTTACTCTTTAATGACATGAGTAAAAAATACTTTTTCTTTCGTAATTACTTTCAAAACATAATTTCCAATTGGCAAATGAGAAAGTTGAAAATGTATATTTTCATTTATATCTAATGGAATTTGTTTTCCTGTATATTGTAAACGAATATTTCCAAAACCATCACTCAATGTAACGATTGTACTTTTGTCTATCTTTGGATATAGGTTTTCTAATTCTTCACTTGTACAATCTTGACATTCTACTTTAAAGATTACTGTTATATCTGATTTTGTGGGATTGGGATAAGTTTGCATTGCTATTCTGCTATGATGAGGAATACAATGTGTACTATTTTCATCTGCAATACGAAAATCTTGACTTATCTCTGACCAACCACAGCGATTTCTCAAACGCAGGGTAATAGTTGTATAGTCAAACTCTCTGCGAGAAGTACGTACTTGAATAGCTCTCTCTGTAGGATCTGTAGTAATAGAAAAATAAGGACTTGAACTTGTCCATTCTATTTCTTCTACTTGCTCCCAGTCAATTCCATTTTCTTCTATCAAATCAGAACGTAATCTAAGAATAGTATTTGGACATGTTTCTTGTGGCTCTACTTCTGAATGAAGAAGTATCATATTAGTAGTAGGAATTTTTCCTAATCTAAACCTTCTTTCTGGACTTCTTACAGTACAACCAGTATATAAACTTGTAACCTCTGCAT
>CAKZOK010000104.1 GCA_937136415.1 uncultured Cytophagales bacterium
TTTCAGAAATTCAGCATGTAAGAAGAAGAGAAACTATCGCCATGACTCCTGCTGATTGTCTTTCTGCCTTGCAAATCATTACAGAAAATGCTCCTTTTAAAGAAAAGAAAAACAACATCAAAACAAATAAAACTCTTGTTTTAGATTCAATCAAAAATATTACACATTCAGATTCTAAAGCTGTCATTGGTTCTAGTGGGCTTTCGGTTCAGTATGCTATTATGATGGGATTGATTGATGATGCCCTAGAAAAACACAAAGGAAAAAATATCAAAATTATTGTTCCTCCAAATTGTTATGGTGGCACAAACGACCAAGCAAGGCGAGTAGCTGCCTGTCTTGAAAATGTAGAAGTAATGGATTTGCCTGTTGATGGCGATAATGATATGGTGAAAAGTACAGATTTGGTATTAAAAAAAGTAGCCAAATTAGATGCTATTCCTTATATTATTGCCGAAATTCCGACCAATCCTAGAGTGGAAGTACCCAATCTTATTGAATTGCAAAAAGCTCTAAATAAAGAACGCAAAACCCCCACTGGTCATTCAGCTATCAAACCTGTTTTTATTTTAGACCAAACTTTTTGCCCAAATGTAAATTTTTTGGGTAAAGACCAAATACTCTCAACTATTCAAACTATTTCTTATGTAAGTGGCTCAAAATTTCCAAGTGGTGGAAAATGTACGGCTGGCTATTGTGTCGCTAATCCAAAAGCTGCATCTTTAATGCAAAAAATAGAAAACAATATTATTCTTTGTGATAATGAAGCAACAGGTTTACAAATGGAAATTCTGGCAAATCAATTACCTTCAATGAATCAACGCATTGCAGATGCCTACAAAAATACACGTGAATTTGTCAATTTTATCAAAGAAGTTTTGCCAAAAGCAAAAATCAATTTTGTTTCAGAAGAATTGGCAAAACAAGGATTTACGCCTTCAGTATTTTCATTAGACCTTCCTACAAAAGGAAATACAGCAGAAGAAAAAGAAGCACATAAAAGAAAATTAAATCATAAATTAATTGATTTAATGATTACACAAATCCCTGATGAAAGTAAATATTGTGTGAGTTATGGACAATTAAAAGGCTGTTATTGGACAATCCCTGCAACATCTACTCAAGGAACAACCAAAGAAACAGATAAAGATTATATTGCTCGGGTGGCACTTTCTGCTAATATGGATTTGGAACTTCACAAAAAGATTTTTTCTGATTTTGTCAAACAAATTTAAGTAGCCTATTTTAATGCTGTTGTTGGTGTTCTATCAAAGCGACACCAACAACTAAAACCTATCCTGCTTTGTCGGACAGCACTCTTATTTTATGGAATAAAAAAACTATTTTCCGTCTTCATTTATCAAAAAAGGAGTATTCCCATCAGTAATAATTACTTTTGCATTTTTGGATTTTGAAAGTTCTTTGAAGGCTTCTATACTCAAATATTTCAATACAATTTCATTAAGAGATTCGTTAATAATTTTTTGGGCATCACGAATAGCCTCAGCCTCTATTTTCATTCTTTGAGCTTCTTGTTTTTCTTGTTCCAAAACAAACTGCATTGTTTGCGCTCGTTGTTCGGCTTGTAATTTTTGTTCTATTGTTCTGGAAAGGTTTGCAGGCAAATTAATACTTTTTAAGAGAATTGATTCTACAACAAAACCTCTATCTCCCAAACGTTCTGTCATCTTTTTGGCAATAGCAAGTTCTACTTCTTTGCGTTCAGAAGTATGCAAATCTTTTGCAAAAAACTGCGCCGTTACATCAGCCACAGAAGAGCGCAAAACATTCATAATTATATCCTGACCATTTTTTACACCAACTGTCTGAACCACTTTTACAGCGTATTCTTGTTCAATATGAAACAAAACAGACAAATCACAACTAATCGTAAGCCCCTCTTTTGTAGGAAGCGAAGAAAGTGAAGCATACATATTGATTGTGCGTGTTGGTACTTTGACAATCTTGCTAAAAAAAGGATTGTGCAGGTACATTCCAGGTTGTCTTACACCTCCTTTTATTTTTCCCAAACGCTGTTTTACACCCACTTCTCCCGGTCGGACGATGCCACAAGAGGAAATAGAAAATGATAAAATGATTAGTAATAATAATGATAAAATAAATTTAGAATTAATTTTGTAGCGATTCATTGTAGTAGAGTTTTGATAAGTAAAAATGGAGTTGAATTTTTTTTCAAATAGAATAATTAGAGGGTCTTTATTTTTTACTACGAAAGCAACGAAAAAAAGTATGCGAAACGAATACTTTAATTTTACAAAAAACGACTTTTGTAATTTCTAATTTTGATTGATTAAGTTTTTTAATTCAATTTTTAAGGCTTAAAAACTGACTTTTATATTTTGAAATATTTATCATCATCAAAACAAATTCAAGTTCTTGGTTTATGAATAATAAAATAATTGATTATTTTTATATCTGACAAAAAACGTTGAATCGTTGTTATAAATATTCTTTACAAAAAAATAAATTATTTTGGAGTCCCAACAAAAACCAAATACATTAGCAGGACAAATCCTTACTGCTGAACAGACCAAACAAAAAATACGCAGATTAGCCTTTGAGATTTATGAGGAAAATTTTGAAGAAGAAACAATTATTTTGGCAGGAATTGAGGGAATGGGAATAATTCTTACCAAACAACTCGCTAAAGAATTAGAAGCAATTTCTCCTTTAAAAATAACTCAAATTTGTGTTCGTTTGGACAAACTTCAACCCACTCAAAGTGAAGTTGTTTTGGACTGTGAACCTTCTGTTTTTGAAAATAAATCTATTGTTTTGATAGATGATGTCTTGAATACAGGCAGAACGCTTGCTTACAGTCTTCGTCCGTTTTTGAAAGTAAGAATTAAAGAGCTTCATACAGCCGTTTTGATAGATAGAGGGCATCATTCTTTTCCAATTGCAGCCGATTTTGCAGGGCTGCGTTTATCTACAACTTTACAAGAACGTATTGAAGTTGTATTAGATAATGAAAAAAAATATGGTGTTTATTTGCATTAATATAAAAAAATTCGGATTTTGATGAAATATTCAAAATAAATTAAAATTTGTTTACTTTTTTGTTTGAAAGTAACAAAGAAAAGCAATACCTTGTATCAATTAGATAATAGACAAGAAAGTCTATTTTACATAAAAATCTAACCCACTCTTATTCCTTTTATATATTATGGACAAAATTTGGCTCAACTCATACCCTGAAGGGATTCCTTCAGAAATAGACCCTGATGAATACTCTTCTCTTTTAGACTTATTTGAAGAAAGTATCGCAAAATATGGTGATAAAGTTGCTTATGAAAATATGGGTGCAACACTTACTTTTAATGAGTTAGACCAAAAAAGTGCAGCTTTTGCAGCTTATTTACAACGAAAAGGACTACAAAAAGGTGATCGTTTTGTTGTTCAATCTCCTAACCTTATTCAATATCCAATAGCTATTTTTGGTATTTTGCGTGCTGGCTTGGTTGTCGTCAATACAAACCCTCTTTATACGCCAAAAGAAATGCAACATCAGTTTACAGATTCTGGGGCAAAAGGCATCTTGATTTTAGCAAACTTTGCTTCTAATCTTCAAAAAATAATAAAAAATACAGGTATAGAGCATGTTATTGTTACAGAAGTGGCTGATATGGTCGGAGGTTTGAAAGGCTGGGCAATGAATATGGCAATCAAACATTTGAAAAAAATGGTGCCTGCTTATTCTCTTCCTCAAGCTGTTTCTTTTAAAGATGCTCTCTATGAAGGCAAAAAATATAATTATAGCAAACCCAAATTTGATTCTGGAGATATTGCATTTTTGCAATATACAGGAGGTACAACTGGTGTTTCGAAAGGTGCAATGCTTACACACCGAAATATCATAGCCAATATGCAACAGCTTGTAGCGTGGGTAGATGTTAGTGATATTAAAGAAGGAGAAGAAACAGGAATTACGGCACTTCCATTGTATCATATTTTTGCACTTACCTTTAATTGTTTTGGTCTTTTGCGTTATGGTGTCAAAAATGTCTTGATTACTAATCCTAGAGATATGGCTGGATTTGTAGAAGAACTCAAAAAACACAAAATGGGGCTTATTAGTGGTGTAAACACACTTTTTAATGGTCTTTTGAATCAACCAGAATTTAAAAATGTTGATTTTTCTGATTTAAAAGTTGCTTTAGGTGGTGGAATGGCAGTACAAGAAGCCGTAAATAATCGTTGGAAAGAAGTAACAGGGCAACCTATTGCAGAGGCGTATGGGCTTACAGAAACTTCACCAGGGCTTATCGTAAATCCTTTGATTGGAGATGTTCGTATTGGTTGGATTGGTTTGCCTCTTCCAAGTACAGAAGTGCGTATTTTGGACGATGCAGGAAATGATGTAGAACCTGGACAACCAGGAGAAATCTGTGGAAAAGGACCTCAAATTATGAAAGGATATTGGGAGCGTCCAGAAGAAACGGCAAATGTAATGATAGGAGATTATTTCAAAACAGGAGATATTGGAGTAATGGACGAAAAAGGATATTTCAAAATTGTAGATAGAAAGAAAGAGATGATTTTGGTATCTGGCTTTAATGTCTATCCAAATGAAATTGAAGGCGTAATTGCATTGAATGATAAGGTTTTGGAAGTAGGAGTAATCGGAATCCCAGACCCTAAATCAAATGAAGCAATTATGGCATGTGTTGTCAAGAAAGATGATAGCCTTACAAAAGAAGAGTTGAGAGCTTTTTGTAAAGAACATCTGACAGGTTATAAAGTACCAAAACATGTTGTTTTTAAAGATGAGTTACCAAAATCAAATGTAGGTAAAATTCTTAGACGTATTTTGAAAGAGCAAGAATTAGGAAAAACAGATGCTTAATTTTTTTTAGAATAAAATCCTTTAAAAAAGGTTTCGAAAAATAATCTGTTTTTCGAAACCTTTTTTTATTTTCTAAATTTTTCTTGCATTTCGTTTTTGATTTCTACTCTATCTTTCCTACTCAAATACTGTTTTGCAATTCTGTTTTCAGGTTTTGAGTCAAAGGTGTAAAGTGTAATTATAAAAATGAGTTCAAGAGGTTTCATCAAAAAATAAACCGAATCGGCTATAAATTTATTATTAAAAATTCCGTAGTGTTTGTGTACTAGATTTCCTACTTTATTATAATTTTTTCTTATAATTTTGTGCGATTTGGGAAGGTATTCTTCTATGAGTTCTTCAAAAGCATTAGCTATCAAAAGTTGTCGATTACATATAATTTTGCTTCCTCCTCGCTCTCCATATCTGACAGGTTTTACAATTTCTGAATGTCCATTTGCTGCTACTGAACACAAAAAATGCCCTCCACATCTCACATTTGCACACAAATAATCAAGCTCTGAAAAGCCGTGTTTGTAAGTATCTGTGAAAGCACGAATGATAGAATCTGGTTTTTGTCCAAATAATAACAAAAAAGAAACAATGATTGTAAAAATAGGTAAAGCCAAAATCAAAAAGACGGGATATTTTAAAATAGGCTGAAGGTTTAGAATTTTCCACGCTATTTTTTCTATTGGGTTGGTCAATTTTTCTACTTCTGATTCTTGAAGAAAATTAGAATCTAAAAATTGATTTTGATTTTTGATAAGTTGAAAAATAAATACCATACTTATTGGAAGATTTCCAATAACAGCAAGGGCTTCCACCTGAATGCCTACAAAAATATTGAGAACAAAACCCATTAATAAAATAGCATTGATAAAAACTTCGAAAACAGGGCTTAGTATTTTGGTTTTAAAAATAGAATAAAGACAAGCAAGAACAGAAATAGCGACCAAAACATAAATTGTTAGTTTGTGGTCAGGAGAAAAAGTTGCACTTCCGCTGCAACAATCATTTGCATTTTCATCTAAAGCTAAAAGATATAAAAATGGTAATCCTACAATTATTAAGGTATCCAAAATTTTACATACTGTTTTGGAATACAATCTTTTATTGGCAAAAAGATAAAATAAAAACTCCAATCCAATAGCTAAGGCAGGAGCAATGAGTAACAACAAGATGATTTCCATTCTTTATTCAAATTATAATGTCTGTTTTGTTAAGATACTAAATTTTAGTTTAAAACTTGGTGTTGCTTCGCTAAGATACCAATAACGGCATTTGTGCAACACCACCTAAAAATTAATTCATAGCAACAATTTTGCAAAATTATTGCTATGAAAACGAGCTAATTATTCTATTATTTTGATAGAAATAGTAATTCTTCCTGCTGCTTCTCCTTCTATTTTACTGATATAAATTAGTCCTTCTTTTTCTTCTACAGTTTGAAAAACAAAAACATACCCTTCTTGTAAATTATTTACTTGTAGAGCAAAGTTTTCTTGTGAATTTGTTCCTGTTGGTGTTCCTCCTCTTGAATATTCTCCTCTAATTTCTTTTCCATCTGAAATAGCAAAAAAATCTCTGTTTGTAAGCCCTGTTTCTTTGATGCGAGTACGATTTCTGACCGACCAAGTTTGTGTTCCGTTTTGCTCATCAGTAAAAAAATCTCTAATAAGCTGGTCATCTGGTGCAGCCATTACCCATTTTTTTTCAGCGTCATAAAAAGCCACAAAATCAATGGTAGGTGCAATTCCTTTTCCTTGCAAGAGTGTAAATGTTCTGCCCAAATCAGCATTTAAAAATTGTTTTGCAGCATTTATGCCTTGTGTTTCTAAGATTATATTATCATACTCTGCAATCGGAACAGGAGCATCAGATTGCCTTACCTGCACGTTTATTGATTTAAGAGAACGCTCATCTTCTACATCAATTACTTCAATCTGAAGTACTGGATTTTTATCCAAATATTCTGTTTTTGCTACAAAATTATATGTTCCACTGTGTGTTTTGGTACTTGTAAAATTATTTACAGTTTCTACGGCTCTGTTATCTATCAAAACATTTATTGTTCTGATATCAACAGGCGAATTTACTGTATAGGTAATTGTTAGGCTTTCACCCAGATTCACTCTTTCGCTTTCTGCTGAAATTGTAATTTCGGCTTTTGGGGTTTCATCATTATCATCTTTACAAGCTGAAAAAATGGTAAGGATAGATAAAATAAAAATGAGATTTAATGAAAATGATTTTTTCATGATTATGATTTTTTGTTTTAATTTATTTTTGAACAAAAATACAAAAGTCAATTCAAAATATCGTTTTTGATATTCTGAATTGACTTTTTTTATAGTCTAGCAAACTAACTTTATCTAAGTTGATAAGGAATAGAAATTAAATAACATGCTTATTTTTAATCAATAAGTCGTTGATATTCAGTGTATTAAATTCGCAGCTATTCCTAAGATTAGTTTACTATCTTGATATTTAAACGAATAGTTCCAGTAGTGCCTTCTTCTACACTTACTACATAAGCCAAACCATCTTTTCCAGCTTCAGTTTGGAAAGCAAATACTTTACCAGCCGTAAGTTGATTTACACGAGATTTTGCACCTTCACTTGTAACACCATTGTTATCAGGTTGGCTACCAGCAGCAAAAGCAGCCATAAGCTCTGAACCATCAGTAATAGCATTAAAATCAGATTCGCCAAGAGTTGTATCCTTGAAACGAGTTTTATTTCTTGTTCCCCATGTCTGTACTCCTGTTGAAGCATTATCAAATTCGAACTCAATAGAGTTGTCATTCAATGCACCAATTACAGCACCTTGTCCATTAGAAGCAGAACCTTGAAGGTAAGCCATATCTATTTTAGCAGAATTTGCTTTTGCATCACTTTGTGTATATACATCACCTGTATTAGCATCTAAGAAACTACCTACACTACTATTGGCTTGCGCTCCCAAAAGAATAGCAGGAAAAGCATCAATAGCAATTGGATTTACTTGCTCATTAATTGCAATATCCACAGATTGACTAGAACGATTATTGTCTTTATCTACAGCCTCAATAGTAACTGTAACAGTTGTACCTGCATCAGCAGCAGCACCTATAAAGGAAAAACTACCATTGTGAGAATCATTATTAGTGAAATCTGTGATAGTTTGTTGAGTTACATTACGAGAGATAATACGAATTTCTTCTAAGTTTTTAGTAGAAACAACATTATAAGTAAAATCAGCTTGTTGCCCTACATCGATAGTTGCACTTGAAGGATTGATAGAGATTGTTGGAGCTGCATCTACTCCTTCAGTGGGTTCACAAGAAGAAAGCGTTCCTACTGCCAAAAGCATAAGAACTAAATACGAGAAGTATGAGAAAATTGATTTTTTCATTTTAAAAAAAGTTTGATTGAATAAAAATAATAAATTAAAAAATTGTTGGATAATAAATTTGATAATTCTTTATTTGATAAATAATGATATTTTTTATCAAAATAGATGTTAATCAAAAGTATTGCCAAGTTTGCCGAAAAAAAATAAAAGTTGGTCGAAAATACGGTTAATTCTCTCATTGATTAATAATTGGATTTAATCCACTTCTACGACTTTCATTTTTTCGGTATAAACCAAAAACCGTCTGACTTTGCGTTTGCCCATTTGGTAAAGAGCTGTTGCATAGGTGTTGATTTGTTGATGGTGTTTTGGGTCTATTTGTCCTGTTTTATAATCAATAATAATAGCTGTATCATCTTGTATCATCATACGGTCAGGACGCAAAACTCTATGGCTTCCTTTTTGAATAATCTCTTGTTCGTTCAAAATTTTATAAACATTCGGATTATTTGAGTTTTCCTTTTGAGAAGCATCAACATCTGGACGGAAAAATTCTGCTATTTGTTGCAGTTTCATCACATCTCTCATTTTGGTTTCTAAGCTATTTCGCTCCTCTTCTGCAATAAGTCCTTCATTGATAAGGCTTTGAACTGCTTTTGAAGTATCATTGATTGTAAAAATTTTTTCGAAAGCATAGTGCATCAACAAACCATCTTTTCTAGCATCATAAAAATCTTCTACACTTAGATAACTTTCATCGTATCGCAAATTATTTTTTCTGACCCTAATTTTTTTCCTTGCCTCCGTACTGACAAGCTCTTTTATATTGAGTGATTCTTTTTCATTAACTTTTGTTTTGTGTTTTTTGTTTGTATTATCTTGAGAAAGCACATACTCTCTAGGTTCTATTTTGTGTATGTGTTCGCCCTCTCGCAACAAGAAAAAACCTAACAAATCAGCTATATCTTTTACTTTATCGATATTAAAGCTGTCTTCTTTTGTAGTATCATTTGCTTTTGTTTTGACAGGTTTTTTACTTTCCAATTTGGAAACCTCTTTTGTCAGAATGAATAATTTTTCAGTCGGACGTGTAAGACCAACATACAAATTATTTATGGCATCAATAAAATTCAATGACCATTCTTTTTTATAATTTTCTGAAAAAATACCATCTTTCATAGAATCACGCATCGACAAAATCATCGTAGATAAATCTGGTGCAATCGGATTATCTTCCCATTCTACCCAAAGTTGGCTTGTGCCTCGTGGCGTAACTTTCCAATCTGCAAAAGGCATAATTACGACAGGAAACTCCAATCCTTTACTTTTATGAATCGTCATTATGCGTATTGCTTTTCCACCTTCTGGCGAAGAAATAGAAATACGCCCTTTTTTGCGTTCCCAATGTTCTAAAAAGTCTAATAGATTGTCATTTTTATTTCTACTAAATTCAAACAAAACATCAAGCAATTTTTGAATATAAAGCTGTTCGGTATGATGGCGATAAAGTTCTAATTCTCTAATCAATTCTTCGGCAATTTCGTACAAGGAAAGATGGCGAAGCACAGGCATTGAAAGCGTTTTTTTGAACTGCTCTTGTATTATTTTGGTAAAATTTTCTTCATCAACATTATTGACTTCATCTGCCAAATCAAAAGGAGGGTTTTCAGATTGATATTTCTGTTCCAAATGATTTTCCAAAAACTCAATAATTTCTAATTTTCGTGGTGCATCGTCTGGCTGTTGCAACAAAAACATAAAATTAATAATGGTCTGAACCACTTTTGAAGAAACTAAAAGCAGAGAATCGCCAGAAATAACTTTAAAATCATGTTTGATAAACTTCTCTGCCAAAAATGCACCCATTCCGTTCGTCCTAACCAAAATGGTAATATCTTCTAGTTTATATTTTTGTTTTTCTAAGTTTTTGACCAAATCCAAACAGTATTCAAAAGTGCGTTCTTGATATTCTTTTTGGCTCGTTTTTCTATCTTTTTCTACAAAACGAACCGACACATGTCCTCCTTTTTCAAAAACAGTTTTCTGCACTACTTCGGCATAATGCGAAGACAAATCAGGCGAAACCGAATCAAAACGCTTTCTTATAAAATGAAATAATTTGTTATTAAATTCTACAATATTCGGATTACTACGACGATTTGTACCCAAAACGTGCTGGTTGGCGTGTTCTTTAAAAATATCAATATGTTCGGCAAGCATAGAATCTGGGTCTGCGCTCGGTACATTTGGAAGATTGACAAGCAAATCGGCATCGCCACTTCGCCAACGATAAATCGCTTGTTTAGCATCTCCAACGACCATACTACGCATTCCATTTGCCAAACTATTTGCAACAAGAGGAATTAAATTATGCCATTGCATCTTTGAAGTATCTTGAAACTCATCTATCAGAATATGCTTAAATTTTTCTCCAATTCTTTCAAAAATATACGGAACAGGCTCATTTTCAACTATTTTATTAATTTTTTCATTAAACTCACTCAAATAAACATGATTTTTTTTCTCTTTTAAATATTCAATTTGGTTTCCAATTTCTTCTAAAAACATCATTTGAAAAATAAAACGGCGCATCATTCGGCTGTACGCATATTTTTCTTGATATTCATTTTTTAAGGTTTCGATTTTCAAAACCATTTCTTTTATTCTTGGCGAGAGTTCTTTTATGGCTTCTAAGGCAGAACCTTTTGTTTTTTTGGCTGCCCATTTTTCCAGTTTTAAGCCATCATTTGCAATGTAGGAATTTAGAGGTTTGTGTTTGTTCCATTCGTCTTTTACTTTTTCTTCGTTTTTTGAATAGGTCAAGACATGGTTATAAATTCCTCTTGTAGAATAATGAAAATCTCCAGCTTTCAAGCCATTTTCTTCAAAAGCACTCAACAAAATTCTACCAAAATCCATTGCTTGTGGAATAACCTCATTTTCTACTTTATCGATATATTCCAAATAATCAGCCTTGACCATTTTGAGCTGCGTTTGGGTCAGTTCTTTTATTTTATCTACCGAATATTTTTTGGCTTCTTCAAAGATTATTTTACCAAAATCTAAAAGCCCTCTATCTACATTCCAATTTTTCTCATCTTGCGTTTCCTTCAAAACAAATTCTTTCATAACTTCGCTCAAATGATTGTCGCCACGTTCTCCAATCTTGTAATACATTCGACTAACGGCTTCCTCTAATGCTTCCTCAATGTCTAATTGAATCTCAAAATTGGGTGGCAAATCCAAATCTTTGGTAAAAGCCTGTACAATTCGTTTGGAAAAAGAATCAATCGTAGAAACTGCAAAATCGGAATAATGATGTAAAATAGTTTGATGCAATGCCTTCGAACGCTTTACAATTTCATTTTTACTAATCTTAATATGAGGGTATTCGTCTTTTAATTCCTTCAAAATATCATTAAACATAGAATCTTCTTCTGCTGTTTCCAAAACAGAAAAGGCATCTAATTTTGACACAATACGCTGTTTCATTTCTTTTGCAGCATCGTTTGTGAAGGTTACTGCCAAAATATGACGATAATAATGCACGTCAAATTCGCCTAAAAGTTCAGGGTTTGGACTTGCAAGAGCAATTTTGATATATTCTTTAGTAAGCGTATAAGTTTTGCCAGAACCTGCTGACGAACGATAGATGGAAAAAAGCATAGTATTCGATTACGGATTAGAAATTACGGATTTGAAGGTACGTTATTTTTTAGTATTTTGCTAGTGAAATAAACTAAAAGATACAAATTGTATTACAACTTTGTTAGTCGTTTGCCTAAGCAAACTCTGACAATAATCGAAGCACTATTTTTGCAATTATTGTCAAAGTTTTTTATAAAAAAAACTCTTTGCTTGCAAAAAATTGAAATTTCTAATTTTTTTTGGTAAAATCCATTTAAAATGCGTTTTTTGTTATAAAGATGATTTAATATAAGAGTAATTTTTTTAATCATGATTCATAACTTGTAACTTGTAATTATTTTATGGCAGCTACTAAACTCGCTTTTTTTCGTTATTTGCTCATTGACCAAATGTTACGCAGCAAATTTAAGCCTTTTCCTACTAAAGACGAATTGTTGGAGGCTTGTCGTGAGCGTTTTGGAGTTTCTTCGGCTTCTACTATCGAAAAAGATTTGGCTGCTATGCGTGATGAGTTTGATGCGCCTATTCAGTACAGCAAAAAAATGAGAGGTTATTCTTATTCAGATACAAAATACAAATTTTTGTCGGTCAATCTTTCAGACGACGAACAACTTGCCATGGCTTTTGTAGAATCTCTGTTGGGAGAGTTTAGAGAACTACCCATTTTTAATGAGTTTTCTGGAGCAGTAGATAAGGTTTTGGACGGAATGGAAATTGCCAAAACTTCCGAAGTACAAAAAAATGTGCAACGAATTATTCAAGTCGAACAATCTATTTACAAAGGAAAAGGAACACACCAACTCAAAGATTTAATCTATCATATTTCGGAGCAAAATGTAATCAAAATATTCTATCAAAAACACAACGAACCTCATACAAAACCCTATAATATTCACCCTTATTTATTGAAAGAATACCGAAATATGTGGTATTTGATTGGTTGGGTAAGAAAATACAATGAAGTCAGAACTTTTGGTTTGGATAGAATAATGGAAATAGAACCCTCCGAAGAAACGCTTTTCATGACTCCCGAACAAGCTCAATTTAATCCAGAAGAATTTTATCATTATTGTATTGGTGTTTCTGCTCTGAATCAAAAACCAGAAGATATAGTTTTGAGTTTTGACCCATTTCAAGGGAAATATATCAAATCACAACCCATTCATCACACGCAAGAAGTTTTGGTAGAAGATGAAAATGAATACAGGATTCGTTTGCATTTGATTGTAAATTACGAACTCAAGATGTTGATTTTGGGCTATGGTTCGTCGGTTCGTGTGCTTAGTCCTTCGCCTCTTGAAAAGCAAATTCGTGCCGAACTTCAAAATACATTGCAACAGTACTAAGTAGCTTATGCTTTAGCGTGAGAAAAGTAGCTTGCGCTTTAGCGTGAGAAAAAAGTACCGAATGCTTTGGTTTAGTTAAAACTATTGACAGTCTTTTGAAAGAACTCCCAAAGTTTAAAAAAGTAATTCGTATTTATCTGTATTTTCAATCATAAAAATCACTCATTAACCACAAAAAAAAGTGAACCGTAAAAAACTCATCTCCCAAATAAAAGCAAAAGAATCGTATCTCTGTGTAGGTTTGGATAGCGACATCAAAAAAATCCCTTCTCATTTATTAAATGCCCAAGACCCTATTTTTGAATTTAACAAACGCATCATTGATGCGACAGAAAAGTATGCTGTTTCTTACAAAATAAATACAGCTTTTTACGAAGCTCTAGGAAAAAAAGGCTGGGAGAGCCTTCAAAAAACGATTGAATATTTACCAAAGGATATTTTGAGTATTGCCGATGCAAAGCGTGGCGATATTGGAAATACTTCTTCGCAATATGCAAAGGCTTTTTTTGAAAATCTAAATTGTGATGCTGTTACAGTTGCGCCTTATATGGGCGAAGATTCGGTAAAACCTTTTTTAGAAATAAAAAATAAATGGACGATTTTGTTAGCTCTAACATCTAATTTAGGGGCGCAAGATTTTGAAATGTTAGAACTCAAAAACGGAAAAAAAGTCTATGAAGAAGTGCTAGAAAAAAGCCAAAACTGGGGAACGGAAGAAAATCTTATGTACGTAGTAGGTGCAACAAAGGCAGAATATATCAAAAATATTCGTAAAATAATTCCAAATCACTTTTTATTAGTTCCAGGGGTTGGAGCGCAAGGAGGAAATTTACAAGAAGTTTCGAAGGCAGGAATGACTAAAGAGTGTGGGCTTTTAATAAACTCTTCACGTCAGATTATTTATGCCAGCAAAGACAGAGATTTTGCAGAAATGGCAGCCAAAAAAGCACAAGAAATTCAACAAGAAATGGCGATTCAGTTATCAGTAACCAGTAATCAGTAACCAGTAACCAGTAACCAGTAACCAGTAACCAGTAACCAGTAACCAGTAACCAGTAA
>CAKZOK010000105.1 GCA_937136415.1 uncultured Cytophagales bacterium
ACCATGCCGTCTTCTTCATTTGTTCCAGCATCCAAAAGCATAACCAGACTATCAACTATCTCTGCTTTGTGTTCTTCCAAGAACTTTTGTCCAGCTGGACTTTGTAGATTGGTGATAGTGGCAGGCAAGGTCACATGTGTCACTTCAAGCAAAGACAACAAATCTTTGTGAGATAGATTTTTATTAGATACTAATTGTTCGGAAAATTCTCATACTTTCTTCTCTCTTTGTTTTATAAATTCTTTGTATTCTGGAGAATTATCTCATTCGATTCGTTCTTTTACTTTGCCTCGTGCAAGAGACACGTTTGTTATCAGAGAGGTTATTCAGTTCTTTTTTTCTTTCTCATTATCCTTGAGTTCTTGTTGCTCAGTTATTTGTTTGCGCTCTGTGGATTTTTGGGCAGTATCAAGCTCAGGAATAAGATTTTCACGAAATATCATTAACAAGCTCTAGTTCAATAAAAAAAATAATCTGACACAATTAAGTATACATAGAATTCCTGTCAGGTCAAATTTTGTATATATGTGCACAATTTTTGACAAAAAAAAGTTTGTAGGTACAATATATCATATACTAATTTATTTATTCTATGTTCATGTCATTCAAAAACAAAGAAATCAAAAACAAAGAAATCATATCAGACAAACAAAAAACAGAAGTAGAAAATACTGTAGTCCGCGCAACCGTAGAAGACGTTAAACTTCACGAAGCAATAGCAAAGACAAATGCTCAAAACGAAACTATAAAAGAACAACAAAATCTTGAAAATAAAGTAAAAGAACGAACACAAAAAATCCATGAAATGCAAGACAATCAAAAGCAAATGATGCTCGACATTTCACATGGCCTCCTCACTCCCCTCACCATTATCAAAGGAGAACTAGAGACAATGGAACAAAAAAGCAAAGATACTCAGTTCAAAACGTTTGAGCGATCAATGGACAAGGTAACACTCTTTATACAAAAGCTCCTTCATCTTGCAAATCTTGAAACAAAGTCAAAACAAGCAGCCAGTTGAATAGATTGATATCTTTAAAAGTCATAAGTGATCCTGCGTTGTTCGTAAGAGATTGTACTGAGAAAATAGGAACAACCTCCAATGACCGATAATTAGTTCGGAGCACTTGGAGGTTGTTTTGAAAAAAATGGGTGAGACTAAAACTCGCCAACGACTTCTTTTCCACGGCGTGTTGACAGAGCCCGATAGGTTCCCAAGTCGATGTTATCGCTTATGAATCGAACTGCTCCATCGCATAACGTCACTTGAATTCCACCAACATGTTCACCACGTGCAACGCGACCACGAGAGTCGTTGGGAGCATTCATTGCTGTTGAGCTAGAATGTTTTTCAGAATGATTATGATTATCTGAAACTATTTTTTGCCCAAAAGCATCTAAAGACACAAAAGTCCAAAGAAAAATAAAAGACAAAAGGTAAAGAGGGGATATATTTTTTTTCATTGGTGTAAAATAATTGAAAGACTTATTATGGGATAATTAAAAATTACGGATTACGGATTACGGATTACGAATGTAAGTTAATTAAAATTTGAGAGTAATAATTTAATTCCTATTGAATCATAAAAGTCAAGTAAAAGTATTATTTTTATAAAATTGTTAAAATACAAAATTTATCCCTTTGTAGAGATAGTTTGTTTTTTAATCAATTTATTTTCAGTGAGTTGTTTTTTTTCTAAAAAGCTCCTAATAAGGTTATCAAATTTATTATTTTAATAGAAATAAATGGCTTATTTTTATTACATTAAAATCTATTAGCTAAATAGAATTTGAAAAAGCATAATAACAAATATAATCAATTTCTAATATCGTTTGGTTAATACTTATTATTTTTATCTTCATAATTTACTAAAAATAGCTACCTTTAACCTTCTCTTTGCCTTTTTTTATCAAAAAAATAGTTTAATATGACCTTTTGCAAGTCTTCTTGTTTTTTACATTTGGTATTTTCTTCTTTTCTCATTTTGAGTTTAATTTCTTGTGATAGTACTTCGACTAGCGAAACGACCACTACTATAAACAGAGTTGAGGAAAAACCTCTTTTGCCTGTTCCTAGCTTTAATCAAGATTCTGCTTATCATTTTGTAGAGCAGCAAGTTGCTTTTGGCGCACGTTTTCCAAATAGCGAGGCTCACCAAAAAACAGGTGATTATATCATTAATAAACTAAAAGATTTTGATAAAATAAGTGTACAAGTTCAGAATTTTACGGCAGCAGCTTTTGATGGAAAAATGCTTTCTGGTCGTAATATCATTGCTTCATTTAATCCAGAAATCAAAAAACGTATTTTGTTGGCTGCTCACTGGGATACTCGTCCGTTTGCAGACCAAGACGATGAGCGTCAAGATGAACCAATCTTAGGAGCAAATGATGGAGGAAGTGGAGTAGGAATTTTGTTAGAAATTGCTCGTACTTTATCGGTTTCAAGTGAACAACCACAAGTAGGAATTGATATGATTTTCTTTGACTTGGAAGATTATGGGGATAATTCTACTCCTAATTCGTATTGTTTGGGTTCGCAGCACTGGGGAAAAAATAGAATGCCTGCAAATTACACAGCTTATTATGGAATTTTATTGGATATGGCTGGCGCAAAAAACGCAAAATTTGCTCAAGAGGGTTATTCTATGCAAACTGCGCCTTCGGTAGTAAAAAATGTTTGGAATATGGCGCACCGAATTGGTTATGGTGGATTTTTTCCTTTCCAAGAAGCTCCTTCTATTACAGACGACCACGTTTATGTAAATCAATTAGCTCAAATTCCGATGATTGATATTATTGAATATTCAACAGAAGGAAAAGGATATTTTGGAAGTTATTGGCACACACACGACGATAATATGGACGTAATTGGAAAAGAAACACTAAAAGCTGTCGGACAAACGGTAACTCATGTTATTTATAATGAAGAAAATAAAACGCAGTAATTTTATATCAATTATTCAAAGCCTTTTTGTAGGTTGCTAAAGCTCGCTCTCGTGCCATTTTGTGTTCTACAATAGGTTTTGGATAAAATTTGGTGTCATATTCTTTTATCCAAGTACGAATATATTTTTGATTTTTATCAAATTTTTTGAGCTGTGATTCGGGATTGAAAACACGAAAATAAGGCGCAGCATCAACGCCACTTCCTGCTGCCCATTGCCAACCTCCATTATTGGAAGCAAGCTCATAATCTAATAATTTTTCAGCAAAATAAGCCTCTCCCCATCGCCAGTCGATAAGCAAATGTTTTGTCAAAAAACTTGCTACCACCATTCTGACACGATTGTGCATAAAACCAGTTTCATTGAGTTGTCGCATTCCTGCATCTACCATCGGATAACCTGTTTTGCCTTTACACCATTTTTCAAATTCTTCTTCATTATTTCGCCACGGAATTTGGTCGTATTTTGAGCGAAAAGCAGTATCAACTACTTTTGGATAATGATACAAAATGGTCATATAAAATTCTCTCCAAATTAGTTCATTAAAATATTTTTCATTTGTTTCTTTGGCTAAAGTGGCTAATTTTCTGATGCTAATTGTACCAAAACGTAAATGTGGACTTAACCTACTTGTTCCTTCTTTGGCAGGAAAATCCCTTGTTTCTTCATAATTTTGAATGATTTTCTTTGGAAAGTCAATAGACGGAATATAAGGATTTAGATTTTCTTGAAAACCAATTTCTTTAAAAGTAGGAAAATGAAATGCTTTTGAAGATTCTATTTTAATAAAATTATCAAAATATTTCTCTGTTGGATAGCTTTTTAGATAAAATGAGTTTAGTTTGTTTTTCCATTTTCGGCTGTAAGGCGTATAGACAACATAAGGCGTTTGGTCATCTTTCAAAACCTCATCTTTTTCGAAAATAACTTGGTCTTTAAAAGTCTTGAATTGAATATTTTTTGATTCCAAAAATACATTTATTTCTTCATCTCTAATTTTGGAATAAGGTTCGTAATCGTGGTTTGTATAAACTTCTTTTATATCAAATTCTTCAATTAATTCTTTATAAATATCTAATGGTTTTCCTATTTTAATACAAAACGAACTATTAATTTTTTGGTCTTCTAACTTCGTTTTTATTTTATCCAAATACTTATAAATCATTGTCAAGCGTGCATCGTTTTTGTTTTCTAATTGCTCCAAAATATCAGTATCGTAGATAAAAAGAGGCAAAACATCAAAACCTGAACGTAGGGCGTGATACAGACCAGCATTATCATCAAGACGCAAATCTCTTCGAAACCAAAAAATAGCAAGTTGTTGTTTTTTAGACATATAAAAAATGAATATTGTTAGTTTTTATTAATATTTGGCTAACCTACTGTTCGTTTTTTTGTTTTGTTAAATCAAATTTTCAAAACCAAAATTGTTTTATCAATCAAATTAATAACTGGAGTTACGTAGAATCTTGTACTACTATATTGTAAGACAAATTTGCAAACCGTGTTCTGTGGCACACAGAACAATAAGTGCGTAACTCCAGTTAATAATTGTATTTCTTAAATTTTGAGAGTTCTTTTATAAGGCTCTCAATAGTTTAAAAATGAACAAAATACTTATTAACTATTACTAACATTTTCAAGAACATGCCCTATAAAAACCATGCTTTAAAAATAAATAAGGTATTAATTTTGTAACTATGAAAATTATTTGACATATTGAACTATTATTATCATTATGTACTCCTGTGTAATGGAATTTCGAAATAATTTTTATCAAGCTGTGTTCTGTGACACAGATAAGAATTACTTACAACAAGGACTTCGTTATTTAGGAATAGTCAGTATTTTTGTTTAATAGTATGTTTTAAAATAACAAAATTCATACCCAATATTATATTTTAGTTTATGTAGTCATCTTTTTGCTATTTATTTATGAATATAAGTTTAATTTATTACATAAAAAATACTTTTTTCACCTCTCATTTATTTTTGAGAGGAGTTTTTGTTGTGATTTTTATCTTTATATCTACTACTCTAATTGCTCAATCAATTTTAGAGTTAGAAACGCAATTTGAAAATGCTGCTTCAGATAGCATACGAGCATATTTCAAAAATAAAATGGCAAAAATTAATGTTGAAAACCAAAATTACGAACAAGGACTTTTAAATGCCCAACAGGCATTTGATTTTGCTCTTCATTCTAATACACAGACCGAACTGGTAAAAAGTATTATTCATTTTTCTCATATTTATCGTGGCAAAAATCAGTTTACTAATAGCTTGCGTTGGTATTTACAGGCTCTCAAAAATATAGAAAAAACAGGAAATAGAAAGCTGTTAGCAAAAACATATCAAGAAGTTGGAGAATTTTATCAAGAACAAGAAGTTGCAGGAAAAGCATTAGAGTATCTGATTAAGTCAAATGAAATTTATGAAGAAATGGGCGAAATGGTTCACCCAAAATTACTTTCAAATATTGCTTCTCTCCACCTTAAACTCAAAAATTATGACCAATCTTTAGCCTATTATACGGCTGTTTTGAATATTTATAATTCGCAAAATGATAGCGAAGGAAAAATAGAAACACTTCGTAGCCTAACTGATTTGTATAAAATAAAAGGAGATTATCAGAAAGCATTGGCACACAATAAGCAAGTTTTGGCAATTCATAAATCTCAAAAAAATGACAACGGAACAGCTATTGCATTAAACAATATAGGTTTTTTAAATAAATTTTTGAGAAATTATGATGAATCTTTAGAAAACTTCAAACAATCTTTGGATTTTAATTCTAGCAACAAACCCAATACAACAACACTAACAAATATTGGTGTAATTTATCAAATTAAGGGAGATTATACCAACTCATTAAATTATTTTACTCAAGCATTAAAAGCAGCCGAAAAAAATGGAAATACCGATGAGGTAGCACAAGCAAATAATTATTTGGCTGCCATTTATTTTTTAAGAAAAAATTATCAAAATGCACGCTCTTATACATTAGAGGCAATAAAAATAGCAAAAAGCAACAAAAATGCTCAAGTTCTGACAACAAGCTATCGCACAATGTCTGATATTTATCAGCGTCAGAATGATTATAGAAATGCCTACTCTTATTATGGGCAATATGCAGCCATTCGTGACTCTATTTCACAAAAAGAAAAACAACAATTACAAAAATCATTACAACGACGAATTGCTTTTGAAAAAAATGAAAAAGAACTCAAACTTCTTTTGGTAGGTGAAGAAATACAAGACCTTGCTTCTAAGAAAAAACAATTAGAAACAGATAAAAAACTACAAAGTCTGGAGTTAGAATTACAAGACCAAAAAATACAAGAAGCTACCCTAGAAAACATTCGTTTGGAGCGTCAGAAAACCCAACAAGCACTTTTACTTACACAACAACAGCTTGAAAGTGAGAAAAAAGAACAGGCCATAAAAGATTTAGAGAGAGAAAAAGAGCTAAAAGATTTGGCTTTCAAACAAGAAGTTTTGGAAAAAGAAAAACAAAAAGAAGAAATTAAAACCCTCGAACTTGAAAACAAACTCAAGGCTGAAAAACTAAAAGCTGAAGAACTAGCTCGTAATGAAGATAAATTGTTACGTTATATTCTTTATGGTGCGATTATTTTGGTTTTATTTATTGGTGTGATTATTTTGTTTGCCTTCTTTCAAAAACAAAAAGCAAACAAAAGATTATCTGAACAAAACGAGCGAATTACAAAGCAAAAAGACCAAATTACGACACAAAACAATGCTTTAGAAATACAGAAAAAAGAAATTTTGGTTCAGAATGAAGAGTTAGAACAACAACAAGAAGAAATCCTAAGCCAACGAGATGATATAGGGCGAAAAAATGCTGAATTGGAGGGGCAGGCTATCATTTTAGTTCATAAAAATAATGAAGTAGAAGAATCTTATCAAAATCTAAATACACTTTCTGATATTGGTAGAGAGATTACAGCATCGCTTCATGTCAAAGCTATTTCTCAAACACTTTATCAAAAAGTAAATCAACTTATGCCAGCCGAAGCATTTGGGATTGGGGTCTATGAAGAGAATGAAAAACGTATAAAATTTAAAGGGTTTGTAGAAAATGGTACTGTCTTACCAGAACATTCTGATTATTTGAATAATAAAAATCATTTGGCAGTAGAATGCCTTGAAAATCAAAAAATTATTTTGATTAATGACTTTGAAAAAGAACACCCAGAAAAAATCAAAAACTATCAAACTACAGTAGGAGCATTTCCTATGTCATTGATTTATTTACCTTTATTTGTCAAAAATCGTCCTATTGGAGTAATTACGGTTCAGAGTTTTGAAAAAAATGTTTATGATGAGAAAAAAGTAGCTTTGCTTAGTTCATTGGCTTCTTATACTGCCATTGCGATTGATAATGCAAAGGCGTATGATACCATTCAAAACAGAAATAGACATATTACGGACTCAATTCGTTATGCTCAAACTATTCAACAAGCTGTTTTGCCGAGTCATGAAAGAATGAATCAGTATTTGCCTGATTATTTTGTTCTTTTCCGTCCTAAAGATATTGTTTCAGGAGATTTTTATTGGTTTTCTCATATTGACAATTATACATTTATTGCTATTGTTGATTGTACTGGACATGGAGTTCCGGGAGCATTCATGTCTATGATTGGGCATTCGATTCTGAATGAAATAGTAAATGAGAAAAAAATAATTGAACCAAATGAAATTTTAGAACAATTAAATACTCAGATTCGAAAAGCATTAAAACAAGAAAGAGAGCTTAAAAATGAAAATGACCGAGCAAATGATGATGGAATGGACGTTGCTTTTTGTAGGTTAGAAGACAAATCAACACATACAGAAGTTGCTTTTACAGGTGCAAAAAGACCATTTATTTATACTATTCCAGATGAATCAAATGGAAATGAAGCCTTTTATTTGCGTGGGGATAACAAAACCATAGGAGGGGTAAGAAACAAATTGAATAAAGATTTTACAACTCAATATATAGATTTGCCAAAAGGAGCTATGATGTATCTCACAACAGATGGTTATGCCGACCAAAATGACAGTAAACAGGAAAAATTTGGTACACCAAGACTATTAAGATTTTTGCATGAAATTTCTGACCTCAAACCGTATAAACAAAAAGTCAAAATGGAACAGGCTTTAGATTTGCACCAACGAGAAGAAGAGCAGCGTGATGATATTTCTATGATTGGAATTAGAGTATAGTTTTTGTTTTGTAATAGACAAAAAATATCGTTTTGAAATAGCCTATAAAAGATTATTTCAAAACGATATTTTTGTTTGTTCCATCATTTCAAACGGAATAAAATGTCTATGGTAATTGGCTTTATTTTATCAAAAATTTGCCACTCACAAAATCAGACTTATTTTCTAATTCTATTTTATAAACATAAACAGCCTTCGCAACTTTCAAAGGAATAATTGTTTCATTATTTCCTTTTTCTAAAGAAATTTCATAACTACCCACTGTATTTCCATTCATATCATAGATTTTAATTTTTGCCTTTGTAGCCTTTTCAAGAGTAGAATAAAGAATCGTTTTGTTTTCATAATTAGTGATACCGACTTTTTTATTATCTTCTATTTCTATCATTTTGATATTAGAGTAAGAAAATTCTCCATCTGTATCTATTTGTTTAATACGATAATAAACTTTTGCATAAAGTGGTTCTAAATCCCAAAATTGATAGTTTTTTATCGAACTGGTAGTTAAAGCTCCTTTTTTGATTCCAATTTCTTTAAAATCAATTCCATTTTCCGAACGTTCAACAACAAAAGATTGATTTTGAGATTCTGATAATGTACTCCATTCTAAAAAAATACTTTCTTGTTCTTGATTGTATTTAGCATCAAAAGAAAGCCAAGTAATAGGCAGAGGATTAAAATCATCTATTGTTCCTAAAGTAAAAGGGCTAAATTGAGTAACAACATCGGACGATTTGACTGTTCCTGCAGTAATATTTCCTGTTGTGAACGAGTTTCCTCTGTTTTCCCACTGACTTGCATTTGTCCAGTGAGCAACTACCAAACTACCCAAACTTCCTACTTCACTTTCTATTCCCCATGAAAGAGTAAGCTGTGCATTTGCCGTTCCAGATTCTCTATTCAAAATCCAGTGTTCTATTTGGCTTACATGGTCTAAAGGTGCAGCAACAGGCTGATATGTTCCATAACCAGCATAAAAATATTCTGTAAAAAACTGTGTTATTGTTCCTCCACTTTGTGTATGAACAGTAAGAGGACGATAAATGCCATTTTTTCCAATAGGAAAAATAAAATCTTCTACTTTATTAGATAATCTTCGTGAAGCTCCTTTAATATGTCTATTTACATTTGCGTTGGTATGAAAAGCATCAGTATCAAAAGTGAGAGGATTGGCAGTAGCAGCAAATATATTTCCTGATTGAAATACCAATTCTTGTTTTATGATTGTTTCATTATTAATGGTCAAATCTCTAGCGCAATTTAATGTTACATCATAAAAACTCTCTTCTCCTCCTGTTGTTGTGATATTTTGATTACTTTGACCTTTAAAAACAATTATAGATTCTCCTTCTTCAAAACTAGAAGTACCAACAGTATTTGTCCAATTTCCCTTAATATTAATTGTTCCATCATTGACAAAACCTATATCATTATCCATATCCAAATAACCTGTATTTTGAAGGGTAAAATTTTCATAAATATCCAAACGAGCCAAACGGCTCTCATAAATTTTGAGGTTTCTATCTCCCAAGATAATATTTTTCACCTCAGCAATATCCAAATAATCATTTGAGAAATCAGCATTTGGGTCGATACGTGAATCTCGTATAGCAGAAGTAGCCGTAAACTCTACATTTGTATATCTATCAGGCACAAACAAAGAACTCCAATTTTGGCAATCAAACCAGTTTTCATCTTTTCCTCCTATCCATTGTGTTTTTATGATAGGGCTTGTTATGGTAAAAGAACTTGTATGAACGGCAGCAGGAAGAGAGTTTGCAGTAGTCCAATTTGCCATATTAGTAATATAGCCTAGAATGGCAAATTGAGAAGCATTTCTAAAAGCAGGGTTTGAAAAATCAAAATAAGAACCATCTACACCTGTTGGGTGTGATGTATTGATACACAAAATATGAGGGTGCAACCTTGAAGTACGAGCTGTAAAAACATTTACAGAAAAATCTATCCAGTCATCGTCATTTGTCATTCCGAAGAGTACATATCCATCAAAATTATTACTTGTGGCATCAAAATTTCCTTGCATGAGATAAAACTGGTCAGAACTACTTGTGCTTATATTTACTCTTCCACCTATTCCACTATAAGGCTGTGTAATATTATCTACATCAAAATCAGTACTGGCAATTCCATTTACTCGTATATTTATGGCAAGATTATTAGCCTGACTAGGGAGTTCGAAAGAGATAATACTTCCTGCTGCTAAAGGTATTGGATTTGTATATATTAATTCTATTGTTGTTGCTCCTTGCCATTGATTAGTACGAATATTGGCTGCATTTCCATTTTCATAAGTTGCATTGACTACCAAAAATTGTGTTCCTTGCGCAAATTCTACCAAATTAGTAACAACAAAATCATCATCTCCATTTCCAATTTGTCCGTCCCAACCTACAATCGCCATATCCCCTGGAAAAAGGCGAGTACCTACAAAAGGTGTTACATTTATCTGTACTTCATTTGAAATTACTGTTTTTCCACAATCAAATAATGTTTCTACAATTATATAATACGTTCCTGTTGCTTCAAAATAAGGCATTTCGGTTGGGTCTGTTCCCAAAAAATTGGTATATCCACTGCCCGAAGTAGTAGAATATTTCCATCTTCTTGATTGAATAGAATTTGATTCATTTGCTGTAAGTAGATTCCCATTTTGAAATTGAGATAAATTTTGAGTAGCTGTTGGCGTAATAGAAACGGTAAGTAAATCAATGGTAATATTTGTTCCATTATCAGCTCCTTCTATATTTGGCAGCGAACTAACAACACGAATACGATAAGCCGAACCTTGAGGCGTGTTTGCAGGAATAATAGCAGAAATAGATTGATTTCCTGTATTGTTGGAAGCTACCGAACCAATAGAAATTGGTAATGAAAAATCTCCTGTTGCATCTGAAAGTTGTGCTGTGAAAGTTCCAGTATAAAGCCCTGTTGGGGAATAACTAAAAGGAACAATAACAGTTTCGCCTTGTGTGGGAGTTATGCAAAATGAAATAGGTGTAATTGTAGCTGTATTAAGTCCAATAATGGTATGTAAAATTCCAGCACTTGCAGTTCCTGTTTTGGTACTTGGGGCTGCAAAAATAAAATCTGCTATGGTAGTATTTGTTATACCAACTGTATTATTTAGAGTTGCAGCAGGAGAAATATTGGCTGTAACGAAAAAATAACCTGTGCCAATAAGAATAGATTGTGAAAGCCCAGAAAATGAAATTGTTTCACCATTTCCTGTTATAGAACTGGCTGTCGAAATTTGTGTATCGCCTCCAAAAGTAGCATCGGCAGAGTACCAAAGTTTGAAGCCATTTGTTGCAATATCTGTATTGGCATAAGTTCCATTGGTTTGTAAGGTCACTTGATTGAGTGTTGTATTTGCAAGTGTTACATCTGCTTGCGTTCTGAAAATAATATTATTATTGCTACCTCGTGCTATATTTGCATCGCCTGTATCATCAAAAGTAAGGTCAATATTTGGTGGTATAGTCGAATTTACAGAACCTGTAAGAGAAAAATTATTCGTTGTAGAATTATTTACTATACGCCATGTACCTCCAGAACCCTCAGCATTATACCCATAAATACGAATAGTAATTGCAGTTGTAATATTTGCAAATGCAGGGTCAAAAGTAAAATTATGATGCCTTGTAGAAGTATTATCACTAAATGTTGTTGAGAAATAAGAAGCAGAATATCCATCTAAACTTGTTCTAATTTCAAAATTACGAATTCCACTTCCAGAGCGTCTTTCTCCAAAATTTAGCTCATCTAAATCTAAAGAATATCCAGCATCTGGAGTTACTGTAAATGAATAATAATCTGTTAAGTCTATTGCACCAGTCGACCAACCTGTTGAACTCATAGACCCTCCTGCTCCTGATGCTGATACCCCTCCCCCTCTGACAAGAGAGCTGGCTGTCATATTTGTTGCCACATTAGATGTCGCTGTAAAAAGTTGGTTTCCATTTTCTCCTGTAAAATCATAAGCAACCAAATCTTGTCCGAAGGTTAAGCTACTATAAAATAAAGGTATAAGTAAGAGTAAAAGTTGTTTCATTAGATATAATATTATTTTGACGTAAAATGTTGATTAATAAATGATTGTGTGAAATAGTATTTTACAAAAATAACTACTTTTTTTATTTAAAAATTATATTAAATTTTAATATTCAATGAAGTTTTGAATTATTCTCTGGAGTTACGCACTTAGTGTTCTGTGTGCCACAGAACACGGTTTGCAAATTTGTCTTACAATATAGTAGTACAAGATTCTACGTAACTCCAGTTATTCTGTTCAGTTTTGGATAAAAAAATACACATTAGTATTTTTATAGGCTTAATTTAATAAAAAATTGAACTTAATTATTTATACCTAAAAATGTGTCTTCTACTTTGTCTAAATCTATACTTTTAGGTCTGAGTAATCTAAAGTACAAGATTAAGTAAGTTTAATTTTGTCAAACTACATTATACTCAGAAGTTGTTTAAGAATAAGTTTTGTGTGTATTTTTGTTGGTGTCGCTATACTAAAACGCCAACAAAGGCTAGGTTATTTTTCCTTAAAATTAGGTTTGCAAACCCAATTCTAAGGAGAAATATCTATTCCTAAACAACTTCTCAATTAAAAAAGGTTTTTATAAAACTGTTTTTGAAATTCAACTACATAGAAGTATAGGCAAAAACCAAAATACCCTTACCAAATAAAATGATAAGGGTATTTTTTATAAAATAAAGTAAGAATTTTATTAGAATTTTCACAAATTAGTACTTGAACAAAACACACACAAAAACTAATTGTGATAATTTTTAATTGTATTTTGCTTTATTGATTACTCCTTGTGTGATTTCTACTGATGAATTAAAACCACATACTTTTGTTTTGAATGTTCCTGTAACTGTTTTGTTGGCCGTATCAATATTTGTAATTATAATTTCTCCTCCTTGATTTGAAGCACAAGCATTCGAAACAAGTGAGCTTCCACCAATAGGAAGTGTACGATAAAGTACAGACGGAACAATGTTTATTCCACTTGTATCAACCGAAGCATTGAGAGGTTGTGTGCCTATTTCTGCCTTGAATGAAATAATAAAAGTACGCCCATTTCCACTAGCAGCAGTTAAAGCAATGGTATTTCCTGTCTTGATTCCAGAAGAAAGTGAAGAAGCATTCCAAGGTGTACCATCAACAAGAGCAGAAATAACAGCTTCAGGATTAATTTCATCATCATCTTTACATGAAGAAAACAAAAATGTAAAAGCTAAAAAAGCAATAATAAGAACTCTATTTTTCCAATTAAATTTCATAGATATATATTTTATTGAGTGAAAATAAGAATACAAAGATACAACATTTCATTAGTAGTCTATATGTTCAAAGTAAAATTAGTGCTGTTTTATTCAAATTTATTCTACAAAAACAATTTTCCCCACAAAACCTTCACTACCATCTTTATTTGAAACATAAACCAAATAAACACCACTTTTTGATAGTGCATTGTTATAATCTGTACCATTCCAAGTAGCTGTTCCACCAAAAGAATTGGTTTCATAAACCAAACGCCCACTAATATCTGTAATTTTGACATTTGCATCTTGTGTAAGCCCTTCAATAGCAACAAGACCATTAAACTCTGGACGAACAGGGTTAGGAAAAATTTTGACATTCGAAAAATCAGTTGTAGCAACTGTCGAAGTTCCACGGTACGAAATAATTCCGTTCGGAGTAGCAAAAAACACTTCACCAGTTTTGTCTTGCACTTCGATATCCAAAATTTGATTACTAAAAAGAGGGCTATTCTCTACCGTAAAATGCAAAAATTGTTTGGAGGCATCTTCGGCAAAAAGCCACACTCCATTTGTAGTCCCAAACCATTTTCTATTTCCTCCATCTAGCGAAATACTAGTAATTGTTTCGTCTCTTAATAACTGCCTAGATTGAAAAAAAACATCTCTTGCATTTATGTCTTGACTACGAAACAAGCCAAAAATATCAGAAAAAGTACGTACACTTGCACTAGCTTCGGCTGGCGTTCCTATCCACATAACACCATTTTGGTCAGATTTGAGAGCTGTAATATTATTTGAAGCCAAATTACCAGTGTTTACAGAGGCAGCCAAAATTTTACTTTCTCCTTCTTCATTAAAAATCAAAATTCCTCCCTGTACAAAACGGCTTAGTTTTGCCCAAACATTATTATCTTCATCAATTTCTAAAGAAATTGGCAAAGTAGTTCGGGTTTGATTAAAACGAAAACCTTTCCAAGCAGTAGCTGTATTATCATTTGGTAATTTTCTAAAATAAGCATCTTCTCTCAAATTACTCCCAGACAATGCAACCCAAAGATTACCTAATTTATCAGTTTCTACATCAATAACTCGGTTGTGAGGCAAAGGAGAATTGGTAGAATCAAGAACTGAAAAAGTATCATTAATTAAATCCCAAACCAAAATACCATCTTGTAGAGAAGCAAAATAAACTTTATTTTCGATTTCTGAATAAGTCGCACCTACCAAATCTCTAACATTCGGAATTAGCTTACTTGTAATATCTCTATTTTGGGCATTGTAGTTTGTCCACTCTCCATTCTCAAAAACATAAAAACCTGTTGTCCGATTCAAAGGTCTAAAAGGCTCTGTATATCCTCCCGAAAACCCAATTATTTTTTCATTTGCTTGTATAAACCCCCATGTATTTTGGCTGTACGTTCCAGAGGGAAAAAGGGAGGCAAAATTACCTTTATGATTTGTTACTAAGCCTGTTCGGTTATCAGCTATCCAAATTTTTCCATTCTCAGAAATAGTTTGACGAGGCTCTTTTATCAAATCATTTTCTATTTTATTTATTTGCAAAGAAGAATTATCTTCAATCTGATAAATTCCTATTTCAGTAGAAACAAACACATTTGTTAAATTTGTTCTATCTTCACTAATATCATACACGCTACCACTAGAAATTTCATTTACTCGCCTGCTGGTCGTTCCATTATAACTAAAAGTACCTTCATTTTGGATTGAATAGAAGATATTCGAAGCACTCGAACCAATAGATTCTATTGCTTTGTTTTGTGTGGAAGGAATGGTTTGCCAATTTCTAAAATCATTTTTATTAACAGAAGAATTAAGAGAAATATACCGAACTCCTTTTTCTGTTGCTGCATAGATAATGTTTTCTTTGATAGTTGTAGCAAATATTTTTATTGTTTGACCATTCTCACCCAAATTTTGGTAAGAATTTCTGATACGTTTATTGGTAGGATTTTCTACATCAATCTCCAAAATACCAGTATTTGTGCTTACCCATACAATATTTTGAAGGTAATAAATATGATAAATTTGTTTGTCTAAAATGGCTGCATCTTCAAAAAAAACAGGAAAATTTTTAATTTCATTATTAGAAAGAAAATCAATATTTCCATTTTTATAAGCAACCAAAAGTTGGTCTATGTTGGGCAGATATTTTAGATAAGCAATTCCAATATCCGAAAGCCCATCTATTCTTGAAATTACTTCAAGATTGGAAAATTCTTTATCATAAAAAAACAACCCATTTTGAGAAGCCACATATACTTTTTCATCACTTGTAGCCAATGTTTGTGCATCAAAATAAGTCAAATGAGTACGCCACTGCCCTAAGGCTATATCACTCTCATTTTGAGCAAATAAAGAATTTGTAAAAGAAAAAATGAACTGTACAACAACAAAGAGAAAGGATAAAATTAAATTCTTGTAAATGAATGAGTTGGTAAGATTATTTAACTTATTTATTGTATTTTTCATATTTTTTATATAAACTTATAGGTAAAATTTTCATAATGAAGAACGCATATTTGTCCATTCTTCAAAAAAACAAAATTAATTTCAAATAATCTTTGCTTTTCTGATTTTTTAAGTATTATTTTGTGCTTTAATTGTTGGAAAATAATGCAAGGTGCATTACTTCTTTAACAATTACTACTTACTAATTTAATTCTCTTTAAAACAAAAAAAACATGAAATCTATCAAAACTCTTGCTTTTGCTTCTCTTGTAGCTGTTTCTACTTTGGCTTTCACTTCTTGTGATAACAAAAAAGCTGAAGGAACAACTGATACAGATACAACTAATGTAATCATTGACGAAACTCTTATCAACGAAACTGTTGATGATGCGTCTAACATGATGGAAGCTGTTGTTGATTCTACTGCTGCTGGAATGGAAGCTGCTATAGATTCTACTGAAGCTGTTATTGAAGAGGCTACTACTACTGAAGAAGAAGCTGCTAACTAAGATATAATCTTGCTTTAACTCTTCTTTATAGAAAAAATTAAAGGTTATCATTTAGAAAATGATAGCCTTTTTTTGCTGAAATTATTTAAGTGATTTTGTATTCATTCCCTCTTGCCAAACTACCAACAAAGACTAATTTCTTTTCCTTAGTTTCTTAGAGTTGGGTTTACAATAATTCTAACATAAGCTCGGTATTATTTTTCTTTGTAGCGTATGCTTTCGCTTGCAAAAATGTACCCTAGCCTTTAGATTAGGAGTTGTGAGATAGTTATTTTCCGAAAGCTAAAGCTGCGCTACATCTACTCACACGCTAAAGCCTATGCTACGCTATTATGTAAACAATAAGTATCTTTAAAATATTGATAATTAAAAAGTTAAATACCGAGTTTACGTTAATTCTAAGGAAAAATATCCACTCTTAAACAACTTCAATAAAAAAACCCCTTCATTCTAGTAAAAGAATAAAGAGGTTTTTATTATTTCAATTAAAATAAATCAGAAGTGTTTATTCTTCAATTACATTTAATTTAATTTCTGGTTGTACTTCTTTGTGAAGATAAACAGAGATTGTATATTCTCCAAGCATTTTGAGGTCGTTTGGCATCGTAATATTTCTACGATCAACTTCAAAACCTTTTTCTTTAAGTACTTCTGCAATTTGAATAGGTGTAACTGCACCGAAGATTTTGCCAGATTCACCTGCTTTAGTACGAATTTCTAAAGTTAAGGCTGCTAATTGGTCGCCCAATGTTTGAGCATCTTCTTTGTGTTTGGCGAGCTTACGAGCTTGTTGGCGTTGAGTTTCAGCTACCGATTTACGGTTAGAGGCTGAAGCAACCATAGCAAGTCCTTGTGGAATAAGATAATTACGAGCGTAACCAGCTTTGACAGCTACGATGTCATTTTTATCTCCTAAGCCTTTAACGCCTTGTTTTAAGATAATATCCATAATCTATTTTTGAATTATAGTTTTGGGAATGAATAAATAAAATAGGAAAGAAGGCAGGCTTATTTTCCGTTGTCATCAACAAATGCCAATAGACCTAAATGTCTTGCACGCTTTACAGCTTGCGTTACTTTACGTTGGAATTTGAGGCTGTTACCTGTAATACGACGAGGCAATACTTTACCTTGGTCATTTAAGAATTTTTTCAAAAACTCTGCATCTTTGTAATCAACATACTTGATACCTGATTTTTTGAAACGACAATATTTTTTGCGACGCTCTTGTCTTGAGCTGTGGATTGGTTCGTTGATTAAAGTCATAATCTATGAATAGTTTTTTTGTAATAAAAAGGAAATTGTTGTTGAGAAGACAAAAGAGAATTATTTCTTTTTACCGTCTTCTTCTTTAGGAGTTTCTTTCTTTTTATTAAACTCTCCATTACGACGACGCTCATTGAAAGCCATTGAATGCTTGTCAAGAGCTACCACTAAATGGCGCATTACACGTTCTTCACGTCCAAACTCTGTTTCCAAACCTTTCAAAAGTTGTGGGTCAGCTTCAAACTCAAAGTAGTGATAATGTCCACTATGTTTTTTTTGCATCGGATAAGCGAGTTTTTTCAAACCCCAGTTCTCACGATTATAAATGTTTGCACCGTTTTCTGTCAAGTAGTTGTAGAACTTATCGCTAATTTCTTGCAACTGACTCTCGGACAATACGGGCGTGAGAATAAATGTTACTTCGTAATTTCTCATACCAAATCAGTTAATAGTGTAAAAAAAATGAAGTGCAAAGGTAAGAATTTATTTTATAATTACAAACAAAATACTGATTTTGGTGTAGAAGTTTGGCTAACCTAGCCTAGTATAAATCATCTTTTTATTAAAAAACATTCTAAATTTGACAAAATACTTAGGCTTCTTTCTACAAAAAAAACAAAATTATTTTCTATTGAGTATGATACTTGGCGTGGTTTATGTTTTTTGTTGTAAAACAATTAAATTAAAAAACTTTACTTCACTTACTTATTTTTATATAATAAAGGTTATCTTAGTCTATCAAAATATTTATTATATTACAACATTTATTCTTATCCCAAATCTTATTATAAAATGATAAATTCAACGAAAATAATTGGAAAAATTCAGACCATCATATTAGCTTCTATTTTTGTACTCTTTGTCGGAAATAGTTATGCTACCACTTCTTTTCATGAGTATTATGATAATATTTTTGAAAACTTGAATACAAGTGCTAAAATCAATGATATAACAGGAAAAAACCCTCGTGGGTATTTGTCTCGTAAAGGAGTAAAATATAAATGGGAATTAGAAAAATCGGCACGCCCAGGGCAATACACTTATTTTGTTCATAGAGAAAGAGGTGGAAAATCAAACCTTGTTTATAATACTACAATGGTAGCCATAGACAAACGCAGCTCAACAGGAGAGTATATTATCAAAATATTTTATTCTGTAAACCAAGGATATAGATGGAATTTGGATAGAAAAACAATGCTTAGAATAACATACAAGAGAGATGGTTCTGTAAAATATCAAGCGACAGGAAGAATGGCTCAATTTGAAGATAATAACCATGGGCTTTCAGCATCACAATTCAAACAAAAAACAGCTTTGAACCCTAATTTTAGTGATACTTTTGTGCGTCATGCAAGCGCAAGTATTCGTTATGCTATTTATAAATATCCAAAAATGATGATATTATAAAATATCTTTTTCTTTTAACTAAAGAAATGATTCCTTTAACAACTTTAAGGGAATCATTTTTTTTGTGTTTCATAAATCCGAACCTGTTTGAGAATCTATATTTTTTATTGAAAATTGAGCTTTCAAACCCAATTCTAACATGAACTCGGTATTATTTCTCTTTATAGCCTATGCTTTAGCATGCGAAAATCTACCCTAACCTTTAGTTAGGAGCTGTCAGATAATTATTGCCCCAAAGCTAAAGCGTATCTTACCCTGTTATATAAAAATAATAAATATCTTTAAAAGATTGATAATAAAAAAGTTAAATACCGAGGTCACGTAATTCTAAGGAAAAACATACTACAAAAAATAAAATATTTTTTTTAAAAAATAAGAAATAGAATCAGATTGATTACCTTTGCTGTTTAAAATCATTCTAAATAAGAAACAAAAACCTTATTTCTAAAAAATCAAATTAAAGTTATGAACCGTATTTTTGCTAGTATTATTCTATTATTTATTTCTCTTTCTTTTTTTGCTTGCAATGATAAGAAAAAAGAAAATACAGAAACCACCTCTGATTCTACTGCCATTGTAGAAGAATCGAAGGAAATAAATATCTATTCACAACGTCATTACGAATCGGATAAAAATCTTTTTGCAGAATTTGAAAAACAAACAGGCATAAAAGTAAATGTTGTGAAGGCTTCTGCCGATGAGCTTATCAATAAATTGGAAATGGAAGGGCAAAATTCTCCTGCCGATGTTTTGATTACCGTTGATGCTGGGCGTTTGCATAGAGCAAAATCAAAAGGTCTTTTACAGCCCATTGAATCTAATATTTTGTTCGAAAATATCCCTGCTCATTTGAGAGATGCCGAAAATCAGTGGTTTGGAATTACGAAGCGTGCTAGGGTAATTGTCTATGATAAGGAGAAAGAAAAACCAGAAAACTTTGCTACTTATGAGAGCCTTGCTGATGCAAAAGCAAAAGGAAAATTATTAATTCGTTCGTCTGAAAATGTCTATAATCAATCCCTTATGGCTTCAATTATTGCAAACTCCGATGAAGAAACAGCTAGAAAATGGGCTACAAATATAGTGGAAAATATGGCAAGAAAGCCAAAAGGTGGCGACCGTGACCAAATCAAAGGAATTGCAGCAGGAGAAGGTACTTTGGCAGTAACAAATACTTATTATTTGGCACAAATGTTAAACGATACAGACGAAGAAAACGTAAAAGCAGCTCAAAAAGTAGCTGTAATTTTTCCAAACCAAGACGGAAGAGGAACGCACATAAATATAAGTGGAGCAGCCGTAACCAAACATTCTCCAAACAAAGAAAATGCAATCAAATTGATAGAATTTCTGACAAGCAAAGAATCACAAGAAGTTTATATGAATCAAGAAATGGAATATCCTGTTCGCACTGATATAGAAATGATTCAGACACTCAAAAACTGGGGAACATTCAAAGAAGATACACTAAACCTCTCAAAATTAGGCGAAAACCAAGAAAAAGCCGTTATTATTTTTGACGAAGTAAAATGGAAATAAGAATTTTTGTGTAATCACGAATTAAAAATTCACAGTGCAGTTGTTGGTGTTTTAGCCTAGCGACACCAACAACTAAACACTCTGTCATACTTTTTACAACACCACCGAATTATGAAAAATCTAATTTTATGCTTTTTTTTATGTTGTAGTTTTTCTTCTTTTGGACAAAATTTTCCAGTCAGTTTTGATACAAATATAGAAATCAGAAAAGAAGGACAAAAATTAGCTTTGACAGGTGGATTTAATGCACCTCAATTTTCGACTATAAAAGTAGATAATGATGATTTGGAAGACCTTTTTATTTTTGATAGAACAACAAATCAAATTCTTATTTTTCTTCAAAAAACAAATTCTCAAGGTCAGAAAGAATGGATTTTTGCGCCTCAATACACCCAACTTTTTCCAAAACTCAAAAACTGGGTTTTGCTTCGGGATTACAACAACGACGGACAAAAAGATATTTTTTCTTCTACGCCTTTTGGGGTGGTTGTCTATCAAAATACAAAAAATGAAACTAGAAACCTTACTTTCAAAGTAGCCAAAGATTTGCTTTTTAGTACAGGAATTACAGGAAATCCATTAAATTTGAGTATTGATGTGACAGATATTCCAGCCATTTTGGATTTGGACAACGATGGAGATATGGATATTTTGAACTTTCGCCCTGCCATCGGAACAACTGTCGAATGGCACAAAAATATTAGTCAAGAAAATTATTCTATTTCGGACAGTCTTATTTTTGAAAAAGAAACAATACAATGGGGAGATTTTGAAGAGTGTGTTTGTGAAAATTATATTTTTGGAGCAAATGGCTGTCGAATAGAAAAACCTGAACATGCTGGCTCGTCGCTTTTGGTTCTCAATTTGGATACTAATTCTTCACTTGATTTGCTGGTTGGCGATGTTTCTTGTGATTATATTACGGCTTTATTCAATGAAAATATAGGAGAAAATGAAAATACAGAGGCAATTTTGAGAAACCCCAAAACTCGTTTTCCTATTCAAAAACCGATTGATATTCCTACTTTTGCAGCCGTTTTTTATGAAGATGTTACCTTTGATGGAACGCCTGATTTGATAGCTGCGCCAAATCTGTATTCTAATGATGCAAATTTGGTAGATTTTCAAAATTCGGCGTGGCTTTATGAAAATAAAGGAACAAAAGAAAATCCAAATTTCGAATTTATACAGAATAATTTTTTACAAAATATTACTTTTGATATTGGAGAAAATACCCGTCCTGCGTTCATAGACGCAGATAACGACGGCGATTTGGATATGATTGTGGGGCAGCGTGGACATTTGTTTTCTAGCACTTCGTACAAAGCAAAGTTGCATTTTTTGGAAAATATTGGAACAAATCAAAATCCAAAATTTCAATATAAAAATGATGATTACCTCAATTTTGCAAGTTCTTCTACGCTACAATTTCAGTTTTTGAAACCCATTATTTCAGATTTTAATGCAGATGAAAAAGACGATTTGTTATTTACAGCCTTTGATTTGAATACAAGCAAAACAGCCATTTTTTGGATAGAAAATAAAGCCAATTCTCAAACAAATAATCAAGCTAATTTTTCTTTGAATGATATAAAAGAAATTTCTTTGACAGGAGTTAATGTAGGAATTAATGATGAAATTTTATTGACAGAATTGAATAATGATAATAAAATAGATTTGCTTCTTTTACAAAATAGAGGAACAATAAAATCATTTTTACAGCAAGATGATGGAAATTTTGTTTTAGAAAATCAGAATTTTGGCAATCAGAATTTTACACGAGGAAGTTTTGCGCTTTATGAAAGAAACGAAAACGGACAAATTTCAGAAGATTTATTATTATCTAATCCAGAACAAGGACTTTTTTTGATACAAGATTTTAAAAATCAAGAATCTAATTTTGAATTAATTCCTCTATCACTTTCTACTCAAAATTTGCCTATTGATTTTCCCTCTTCCTTATTAAATAATCAAAATTCGGTTTTGTATTTTGGAAATACTGTTTTTCCTGTGGCTTTTGGTTCTCAAATTGTAATCGGAACAGTTGGGGGAGGTTTGCAATGGCTTTCGCCTTTGGGAGAAATTATTTCTGGAATTGATGATAAAAATAATGAAAAATTATCTTTAAAAGCCTATCCAAATCCTGCCAAAAATAACTTAATCATCAAGACAAAAGAAAAAGGAAATTTATTTTTATATAATACAAAAGGACAAATTTTGATGGAAAAACAAATTCAAAATTCTGAAACTCAACTTGATATTTCTAATTTTTCGAATGGTTTGTATATTCTTATTTTTAAGACAGAAAAAAGACAATTATTTCAGAAAATTATTATTTCAAAGTAATTTCTTTTTTTATTGTTTCAATTTTGAATTTACTTCTAAATAAAGTTATGTCATAATTTTTTAATGCCTCTTCTCACGTCCTAAGTTTTACATTGTCATCAAAAAACCAACAAAAAGAACAAACATTACAGCCGTAATGAGCCAATAATAACTTCTTTTTTTGATAAATATTCCACCAAAAGCAAGCAGAGCAGCTCCTCCTTTTATATAATTTTTGAGATGAAAAAATTCATATTCTTGAAAAATAACAGAATTAAGAATCATGGCTGTAAAAAGCAATCCATAAAGTAAAGAAATAATTGGAACTTGTTTTTCGAAGTAGCATTTTAAATCAAATATTTTTGTACTTGTTGCTGTTTCATTTATTTTGGGAAATAAAAAAACACAAACTAAGTACAAAAGCAGTGGCAAAAGAAGAGAATAATAATAATAGAAAATATTAATTCCAATAAACTTGTTGTTTGTCCAAGTTCCCCACCAAATCAAGATAGAAACCAAAAAAGTAAGAAATGACCAGAAAATGGGAATAAAATCAAACTTAATTTGAGAGCGATAACGCATAAAATTGCCCCACCCCATAAAAAATTCGGCTACAATAAAACCAAAAATAATGGCATTAAAGACAGCCAAATATTCTATTCTAGAAAAACCATTTATTTGTTGAGAAAGAGTATTTTGTAGAAAAAAAATCATTGACTTAGAAATTAACTGGTAACTGATTACTACTCACTGGTAACTGATTACTACTCACTGGTAACTCATTAAATTCCGATTGTATCATCTTCGTTTCCACTTCTGATAATTCCTTTTTTTGCTTTTTGTATAAACTCTACAATCTGTGTTTTTTCGGCTGTTGAAGGTTCTAATTCTTCTATCTGTTTGAGAGCTTCTTTGGTATTTAGCCCTGCTGAATAAATGAGGCGATAAATTTCTCTCAATTCAGCCGTTTTGTTTGCATTAAAGCCACGCCTTCTAAGCCCTACAATATTAATTCCTGCATAAGAAAGAGGCTCACGCCCAGCACGAATATAAGGAGGTACATCTTTTCTGACCAACGAGCCTCCTGCAATCATGGCATGTGCGCCAATCTTCACAAACTGCAAAACAGCACTTGTACCACCAATAATAGCATATTCTTCTACTTCTACATGACCTGCCAACTGAACACTATTTACCAAAACACAATAATCTCCAACAATACAATCATGAGCAATATGCACATAAGCCATCACCAAAACATTGCTACCAACAGTGGTTTGCATTTTGTCATCTGTTCCTTTATTGATAGTAGCAAACTCTCTAATTGTGGTGTTATCTCCGATTATGGTTAGGGTTTTTTCGCCTTTATATTTGAGGTCTTGTGGGTCGCCCGAAATAACAGCCCCTGGATAAATTTTACAATTTTTTCCAATTCTGGCTCCGTCCATTATCACTACATTTGCAGCAATCCAAGTTCCTTCTCCTATTTCTACATCACCATAAATTGTTGCAAAAGGTTCGATGGTTACATTTTCTGCAATTTTGGCATCTGGGTGGATATTAGTATTTGGATATTTCATGTGTTTGTTAGGCTGTGGTTGAGTGAAAATAGTTAGTTGAGTTGAGTGATTAAAGTATATCAAACTTCAAACAAAGTTAGACCATTAAGAACAATTTAACTAAAAAAACAAAGGATACGCAAAAAAATAAACACAAATTTACGAATTTGTTTACTTACTTATCCATTTTAACAAGACAAACATACAAAATTTTGAATTTTTAAAAGAGTTAAATATATTTATTTGAGTGCATAATAAATTTAATTACACTGGCTTTTAGTTATTATTTTTTACAGAAAAAATACAACAACTTAACAAACCACTTGATTGATACATAGTTTTTTTTGTAATTTGTAACCAGTCTGTTTTTAGTTCATTAATAGTGAAGTTGTTTAAAGAATAGACAAGCCGTGTTCTGTGGCACAGAAGGCAATGTATTTGTATTCTGCCACAACACATGGGCAAAAGTTTCATTTTTAAACAACTTCAGTCAGTAATTTTTTAATTCGTAATTGATTCTAAAGAAAAATATAATATGATTTCGCCAGAAAAAATAGAAGAAGTAATCGAACAAAGCCAGTATTTGAGTCGTGATTTGAGTTGGATACAATTTAATTATAGAGTTTTAGACCAAGTAACAGCAGAGCGTCGTACTATTTTGGAGAAGTTCAAATTTTTGGCAATTACAGCTTCTAACCTTGACGAATTTTTTATGATTCGGGTAGGTAGTTTGTATAATTATATGGATTATAACAAACAACGATTAGATTATTCGGGTTTGCGTGAACTTCCATTTCGTCAAAAATTATTACAAGAAAGTCATAATTTTGTTCGAAAGCAGTATCAATATTTACACGAATTGCTTCCTAATTGTGGTAAAAATAATTTCAGAATTATTGATGGAGAAGAGATTTTGAAAGAAGAAGAAGAACAGGTAGCTGATTATTTTCAGCATACTATTTTTCCGATGCTTACGCCTATGGTTTATGATAATTATCATACTTTTCCAATCCTGATGAACAAATTATTGGTCTTTGGTGTCGTTACCAATATCACAGGAGCGAGCAAAGCAAGCAGAAAAGTTTCATTTATTCAGATTCCTCAAAATCTACCTCGTTTTTTCGAAATGCACCGAGGCGAAACAGTTATCTTTTTGCCCATCGAAGAAATTATTAGAAAATATATCTATAAATTTTTTAGAAATGTAGATATTTTGGGAGTAAGTTTGCTTCGTATTACCAGAAATGGAGATTTTACGCTTGATGAAAGTGATGATATGGAAATTGATTTTGTACAAGAGGTAAAACAAAAACTCAAAACAAGAAAAACAGGCAGAGTAGTGCGTCTTGAAATCGAATCAAATTATTCCACGTGGATGCTTAGTCTTTTAAAATCTCGTTGGGATATTGAAGATGATAATGTTTTTGAAGTCAAAAAACTCATTGACCTAACCAGCCTTTGGCAAATTGTGGGGCATAAAAATTTGTCTGAATTTTTACCTCTTCCTAACGAACCTGTCAAGCCATTGGCATTCTTACGTCAGGAATCAACAACACAGAAAAAACGAAACAATGATAGTATTTTTGATAAAATAAAGAAAGAAGACTTTGTGTTGCATCACCCTTACAATAGCATGGAGCCTGTTTTGGAAATGATAGAAGAGGCTGCTGAAGACCCACAAGTATTAGCTATCAAAACAACAATTTATAGGCTCGCAAAAGATTCAAGAATTACGTCTGCCCTCTTACGAGCTGCCGAAAATGGAAAGCATGTATCGGTGCTTTTTGAGGTTACGGCTCGCTTTGATGAAGAAAACAATATTAGAGAAGCCAAAAAATTACAACAGGCTGGTTGTTTTGTGATTTATGGAGTTACACAGCTCAAAACACACACTAAAATTATGTTAGTGGTAAGGAAAGAAAACCAAAATATTGTGCGTTATGTACACATGTCTAGTGGAAACTATAATGAATCAACTGCCAAACTTTATACAGATATTGGGCTTCTTACCACCAATGAAATATATGCAAGAGATGTTTCAGAGTTTTTTAATGCTATCACAGGGCATTCTGACCCAGACCGTTACGAACAGCTTCTGACTGCACCTAATTTTATGCGTCAGCAGCTCATTGCACTTATTCAAAACGAAACTAGAAATGCTTTAGACGGATTGCCAGCAGGTATTTGTGTAAAAGTAAATTCATTGCAAGACCGAACATTTATAGATGCACTTTATGAAGCCTCACAAGCTGGTGTACCAATAGAATTAATTGTAAGAGGAATTTGTTGTATTCGTCCAAAAAGAGCAGGATTAAGCGAAAATATCAATGTACGTTCGATTGTAGGCGATTTTTTGGAGCATTCAAGAATTTTTTATTTTCATAATAACGGCGACCCAAAAATTTATAGTGGAAGCGCAGACGCTATGGTGCGTAGTTTTGATAGAAGAATCGAATCTTTGTTTTTATTAATCAATGAAAATGCAAAGCAGCAAATCATTAATTTATTGTCCTATAATCTAAAAGACACTATGAATAGTTATGTTTTGCAAGAGGATAGTAATTATTACAAATACCAACGAGAAGAAAATGAAACTGCTTTTAATCAACACAAAGAATTTTTTGCCATTACTCCTCAATCTGTTGATAAGGCAAATCTTTATGAAGAGTTTTTGAAGCCAAATCAAAAAATGATTACGCCTCTTACACAAAGCCAGAAACAAGAAACAGAATAAAAATAGTACTGATAATCTTATGAAACTCTATATGTTAAAAAACTATTGTTGTGTGCATTCGTTGTAGTAAAGTCGAAACTAAATTATTATTTTAGTTTGGCTTTTAATTAACTGGAGTTATGTAGAATTTTGTACTACTATATTGTAAGACAAATTTGCAAACCGTGTTCTGTGGCACACAGAACAATAAGTGCGTAACTCCAGTTAATTAACTTGCATCGTATTTATAAGTTGTTCCTACTTTCCTACAAAATTAAAAATTTATTAAAGTAAATATCTATGTCTTGATGACAATAATATATTACAATTCTAATTTTTAATCTCTAATTCGTAATTGTAATTATTAAATGGCAAATTTAGAAAAATCAACTCCTAAAGGAGAAATATTTGACTGGAAAATACTCAAACGTGTTTTCAAATTTGTAAAACCTTATCAAGGGTATTTTTATTTTATTATTTTTCTGACAGTTCTTTTGGGTGTTATTGCTCCTATTCGTCCGTATTTAATAAAACTTACAGTTGATGATTATATCCTTCAAAATGATTGGAAAGGCTTAAATTTAATGCTGATTTTGTTGATTTGTTCAGCCATTTTGCAAGTCGGTATTGAGTTTGTTCATAGTTATTTATCAGGGTGGTTGGGGCAAAATGTAGTACGTGATATTCGAATGCAAGTCTATAATCATTTGATGGGAATGAAATTATCTTTTTACGACAAAACTCCTATTGGAAGGCTCGTAACTCGCAATATTTCGGATATCGAAACTCTCTCAAATATTTTTACACAAGGAATAGCCAATATTTTGGGTGATATTTTACAACTTACCTTTATATTGATTGCGATGCTGTATTTGGATTGGAAACTTACCTTGATTACACTTCTTGTATTACCGTTTTTGTTGGTCGGAACTTATATTTTTAAAGAAAAAGTAAAAAATTCATTTAATGATGTGCGTACTGCTGTTTCAAATCTCAATTCATTTGTTCAAGAACATGTAACAGGAATGGCGATTGTTCAGATTTTTAATAGTGAAAAAAGAGAATACAAAAAATTTGAAGCCATAAATAAAGAACATAGAAAAGCAAATGTAAAAACAGTTTTGTACTATTCACTTTATTTTCCTCTTGCCGAAATTGTGGGTGCAGCAGGAACAGGCTTAGTGGTTTGGTATGGTGCGTCTAGTGTTTTGGCAGAGCGCATCGAACTGGGTACGCTGATTGCTTTTATTTTGTTTTTGTCTATGTTTTTTCGTCCTATTCGTATGATTGCAGACCGTTTTAATACACTTCAATTAGGAATTGTGAGTTCGGACAGAATCTTAAAACTCTTAGATGATGAGAGTACCATTCAACACAACGGAACTTATTTTGCCAAAAATTTAAGAGGAAATATTCGTTTCGAACAAGTTTGGTTTGCCTATAATATGGATTCTGCAAAAGGAAAATATGATGAAAATGGGCAAATAAATCAAGAGGATAAAACAGAAACAAAACCAGAATGGGTTTTAAAAAATATTTCTTTTGATGTAAAACAAGGGCAAACTATCGCTATGGTAGGAGCAACAGGTGCAGGAAAATCATCTATTATTAATCTTTTGAACAAATTCTATGAAATTCAGAAGGGAGAGATTTTTATTGATGATAGAAATTTGGAAAACTACAATTTGGCTTCTTTGCGCCAACATATTGGTGTAGTTTTGCAAGATGTATTTTTATTTTCAGGAACAATTATAGATAATATTACATTACGAAATCCTGATATTTCATTAGAAAAAGTAAAAAAAGCAGCCGAGTTGGTAGGAGCAAAAGAATTTATCGAAAAACTTCCTGAGGGATTTTATTATAATGTTCAGGAAAGAGGTGCAACCCTGTCGGTAGGGCAAAGACAACTTATTTCTTTTGTTCGGGCAATGGTCTATAATCCTCAAATTTTGATTCTTGATGAAGCAACCTCTTCAGTAGATTCCGAAACAGAGGAAATGATTCAAAATGCCATTGATAAGATGATGGAAGGAAGAACAGCCATTGTTATTGCTCACAGATTGGCTACCATTCAACAAGCTGACAAAATTATAGTATTAGACAAAGGCGAAATAAAAGAAAGTGGCTCGCACGAAGAACTCTTAAAACTAGGTGGTTATTATAATACACTCTACGAAATGCAGTTTTTGCAAGCAGAAAAAAAATAATTTCTTGATTGAAAGGATTATTTGATAAAAATAACTATCATCTTTTTATAGAAATAAAAAACTCAATCAATAAGTAACATAACTTCTCCAAACTTATGAAATCATTTACTTTATCAATTTTATTTTTATGTATTTTATCAATTTCTTTTGCTCAAAAATACGACTATGATATTAATGGAAATAATTTTGCTGGTACGCTCCTTAAAAGTCAAAACAATAATATAAAAATTATAGTAGAGGATAAGGTGCAATATGTTTTTGAAAAAAATATTTCGAACAGGAACAGAAAAGTCTATTTCCAAAATACTCAACTAGACACCAATTATATATACCATAAAGTAGGAGAAGAAAATATAGAATATATTCTTAATCTATACCAAATTTGTGCGCCTTGTTTTGCAGAATGGAACAATTTTGAACTCAAATATAGCACCTACCCTCTCGCTACAAGTGAGAAAGATAAAAAACGGATAATCAAAAAAAATCCGATAGCTGCCAAAAAAATGATGTTTGAATATCTAAAGGCATTTGATATTTTTGAAGGTGAATATTTAAAAGTAGCTCTAAAAAAAGACTACAAAAATGGAACAGCAGCAATGTTTAAAAAAAAGAAAATATATCAAAATATTACCAAAAAAACATATATTTATGATATTGTTCGGAATTATAACATCAATATTAATGACTTGAGAAGGTGGAATAATTTAGCCCCCTATCTTTATTATATAGAAAATATGACATTGATTGTTGGAGAAACAGAGTATAAATATGCTTGTCCTTGTTTTGATTAAAAATAGAATTTGATTAAAAAAATAATTTTATACGTTATATCGGCGTTATAGGAGAATGAATCATTTACTTTATCCTATCAAAAATTATTTGGTAAGTCGTAAGAACAGAAGCATTCGTCCTTCAACTTCCAAACATTCTACATTGCCTTACAAAGAAGCCAAACATTTTGGTATTTTGTTACTCATTGAAAATGCAAAAGATGCAGAACAAATTACGCCTATCATCAAAAAACTTCAAAAGGACAATAAAAAAGTAGAGGTTATGTTGTTCCAAACTAAAAAAACAAATGAAAATTTAGTAGTTCCTTATCACTTTTTTTTAGTTCACCCAGAACAAATGGATTGGAGTGGAAATATGGAAGTAGTAGCCGTTCAAAAATTTATTTCTACTGACTTTGATTATCTTTTTTGTGTTAGTAATCAGCATGTAGCTCTTTTTGAAAGAATCCTTTTACTTAGCCAAGCCAAATGTAGAGTTGGGGCGCATATTGTCGGAAAAGAGTTTTTGTATGAATGGATGATTTTTAGAGAAGAAAAAAATACATTGGCTAGTCTTGCCAAAAATATGTTTAGTTCTGTTAGTACTATTCAAGGTTAAAATAAAAAACCGAAATGATATATCTTTATCATTTCGGTTTTTTATTTCATTCGTACAAAAAAAGTATTTTATTTTGTTGCTGCATATTCTAATAAATCTTCATTTGTTGGAGAAATAGTAGAAAATTTAAAACCTTCATACAATGCAAACCCATAAAAAAGTAAATCTATTGGCCCCATATTGGCTATAAATTGGTCTATTACTGCTCCTACTTCTACAAGACCAAAGATTTCGAAATATCCTACATTAAATGCTTGTGCTGTAAGTCCATAAACAGCCAAAAAATTACCTAATACACAACCCAAAAGAGCAAAAACAGCTCCCACAATTCCGAAAGGAATATCGACACCCTTTCCTAAAAAACGTACTGCAAAACCAACCAAAATACCAACACCAATAGCCATAAAACCAATCTGCCAGCCTGTCGAAACAGTAACAACAGTCCATAAAATAGCTCCGACAAAAGAGGCAGCCAAACCACCAACAATAGCCATTCCTATATTTTGGTTTTTACGAAGATGCTCCATATATTCTTCTTGAATATTTGTATCAACAAAAGCACCTTCCGTAGTTTGTCCTGTTGCAGTTGTATCCTTTTGAAAATTTTGAGTAGATTCTTCTTTATTAAATTCTTTTTCCATTTTTTTAGTTGTTTTAAAAGTATAAAATAATTAATTGACTAATATTAAATGCAATTAACAAAAAAAAAGTTCGAATATTTCTATCCAAACTTTACTTTTACAAAAAAATCTATCTTGTTTTATAATAAATTCAATTTTTTCATAAAACGATTTTTGTAAGATGCACCAATCGGAATTGTTTTGGTAGGCATCACTACACTAGTATCTTCAATGCTTGTTATTTTGGTAAAATTGACAATATAAGAACGATGAACTCGTATAAAATCAGATTCAGGCAATTTTTTTTCCAACCCTTTCATTGTCGAATGAATAATATATTTTCTTTTATCTGTATTAATAATCACATAATCCGACAAAGCCTCAATAAAAAAAACATCACTCAAACGCAGACGCACAATTTTGTTATCAGCTTTTATAAATACCTCATCTTGATTTTCGACTGTTACATTTGAGGCCTTTAGGTTGGCTTCTGCTTTTCCAACTGCCTTCAAAAAACGAGGGTAATTGACTGGTTTGACCAAATAATCTGTCACATTATGCTCAAAGGCTTCCACAGCATAACTTGCACGAGAGGTAACCAAAATAATTTGAGGCATATCGTCAAGTGTTTTCATGAGGTCAAGTCCTGTCATTTCGGGCATTTCCACATCTAAAAAAACAATATCCACTTCTTTTGTCTTGATGATAGTAAAAGCATCGGCAGCATTATCTGTTTCTTCAAGAATAGTCAAACCATCTGTTTTATTAACAAAATGCTTGATTACGTTGCGAGAAAATTCATCATCATCTACAATTAAACAATTCATATATATAGGGTCTTGGAGATTATACTTAGGAATGATTAGGAATTAAAGATTAGTAATCACAAAATTAACACATTGAATATCAATGATTTATTATTTCAAAATGAATATCTTATTTAATTTCTATTCCTTAGATTAGGAGTAAGTTTATTTTTTTATAAATTTATTAGGAACAATTATGAGCGCAAAATACTGATTGTCAGCCGAATTAAAAATAGCAATTTATTTAAAATCTTTTTCTTATTGAACAAACTTATAGGTTTTCTTTTTCTTTGACAAGAGTTTCACAAACGGAAAGTTAAGCAAAATCACAATCAATTCGTAATTTTTATTTTTTAATTGATTGAAAATGTTTTTCAAAGAGCAGTTTCATATACTTTCCAACAATATCAAATTCAAGATTAATAATATCACCTACTTTTAAAGCATGAAAATTGGTATGTTGGTAGGTGTAAGGAATAATAGCAACACTAAAACTAGCTTTTTTGATTTCGTTATTTTTTTGCGAGCCACCTTCCGAATCCACGACCGTCAAACTAACACCATTTGTGCAAATAGAACCTTTCTGAACCGTAAAATTTCCTTTATCTTCATATTCAAAATAAAAACGCCAGCTTCCATTTTCATCAATTATTTTGGTACAGATGGCTGTTTGGTCGACGTGTCCTTGCACAATGTGTCCATCAAAACGACCATTTGCAGGCATGCAGCGTTCCAAATTTAGCTTTGCACCTTCTGCCCAGTTGTATAGGTCTGTTTTTTGAAGTGTTTCTTCAATGGCTGTTACAAAATGTCTATTTTTTTCTACTTTTGTTACTGTCAAACAAACGCCATTATGTGCAACACTTTGGTCAATTTTGAGTTCATTCGAAATATCTGATTCTATTTCAAATATTTTGTTTGTTCCTTCTTTTTTTATAGAAATAAGTGTTCCAATTTTTTCGATAATTCCTGTAAACATACTATTTTTTGCCTTTATTGATGTTTGAGTATAGTAAGAAAAATCATTTTTGTATCATTTTCTTATTTAATATTTTAGTGTACTCAATTAAAACTAATTTTTATAAAACTATTTTCGAAATTTGATTGCATAGGAATATAAAAAACCAAATAGAACTTATCTTAATCAAATTCGTTTAGATTTAATTAGAACAATACTGTTTGATTTATTGATTTTTCAATAATTTTGTTTTTCTAAAAAAAATCTATTTTAAAATAAATAAAATAATTTCAAAATTAAATTAATTGATTTAAAAAAACTATCTTTATAAATTCATTATTCTATCCTACTAATTTGACTGTTTTTACGTTATTCTTTTCAAAAAATTATAGTTTAGATACAAAAATACACAAAAATTATTCTTACTCTTTTTTTAAAAGTGTAAATAATTTGAGTATTTTTTTGTGCCTTGTTTTTGTGTGTGTTTTATATTCTTTTAGTTTTGCAGGCAATATGCTGACTAATACGGTTGATGGAGATAATTTGTTCAAACTTATTGGAAAGAAAAAAACAGAACCTTTAGTAAGAAATTTCTTGGCTAAATTAGGCTCAAAAGATGAATCTCTTAGCTCATCTTCCGTTTGGACATACCCAGATAAAGGCATCAGAATAGGTTTTTATAAAGAAAATGTTATTGATAAAGTAATGCTTTATGACAACACATATTCTGTTAAAGGTAAAAAATTTGTAGCTTACTCTAACAAACTCCCCAAAAACCTAACGTGGACAGACACCAAATCTTCTACAATAATAAAATTGGGTACGCCCTCAAAATATAGTTCCAATTATATGGAATATAATGGTCTTCCTGTCGAAGTTGTTCTTTATTATGAAAGCTCACGCATAAAATCAAGGTTAAGAGGCATATTATTGCGTTTCAAAAACTGTATTTTTGGAGATTGCCAAAATGGACAAGGAATTTATGTCAAAAGAGATGGCTCTCGGTACGAAGGCGAATGGAAAGATGGGCAAAAACACGGAAAAGGGCAGCTTATCTATGCAAACGGAATAACAAAAAAAGGATTTTGGGAAGGTGGAGATTATCAAGGGCAAGATTTTTTTGAATCAAATGGATTATATGACTTATTAGGAAAACACAAAGATAGTGAAGAGATAAAATCGGCAAGCAACAGGCAAAAAGATGGTTATCAGCAAATTCATCTTGCTTACGACCATTTTAAGTATATTTTTAACAACAACAAACTTCGTTTTTATTTTAATGATTATGGTTATTTATACAAAGTAGCCGTCAATAAATCGGGTTTTGGAGATATTTCGCACACTCTTACCGAAAAAATCACACCTTATTCAGACCAAAATTATGTAGCCTATATTATGGGGTCGCCCTACAAAAAATATACATACAGAACAGGTTCGACGTGGCTTTATAGAGATAAAAAATTTGACCTGCGAGTTCGTTTTGATAAAAATCAGATTATGGACGGAATCGAAGTGCATGTAAACGATGAAGATATTTTAATAACAGCAGAACAAGGAACATGCAAAACTGGAAATTGCCAAAATGGTTTTGGGGAATTAGTTGCTGAATCTGGAAGGTATGTAGGAAAATTTAAAGACGGCAAATTTGATGGGCAAGGAACAATGTATTATGTTTCTGGTGGATATTATAAAGGAAATTTTTTGGCTGGAATGCGCCATGGGCAAGGAATCTATATGTGGTCAGATAATAGCAAATATGTTGGAAATTGGAAAAATAACCAAAAACACGGCGTTGGAGCAATGCACTATCAAAATAGAAGTCGTTATGAAGGGCAATGGTATCAAGACCAACGCCATGGACAAGGTGCAATGTATTATCCAAATGGCGAATATTATGTAGGGCATTGGTCATACAACTCACAAACAGGAAAAGGAACACTCTACAAAACTAACGGACAAAAAGAAACAGGACTTTGGCAAAATGGAAGGTTAAAATCTGATTTGTAGTCCTTATTTTTTCTTTTTTACACGAAAAATATAGCCTCCTTTTGGCACAACAAAATTATATTTGTTATTATTGATGGCAATAGCAGGATTATACAAACGAAATTCTTTGTAAGTCATTCCATGTTTTTTTGCCCACTTGGGAACACTTTCAATATCTTCTGTAATGGCTACCTCATCAAACTCAAATGTATCATAATATTCATACTCTTCGATACAATAACCATATTTTTTAGGATTTTCTAAGACCATTTTTAGAGCTGCTATTCGAAGGACATAACGAGAAGTTTCTGAATTTAGAAATAAATCATAATAGTTTCTAGTCCCTTGATTATCCATGGCTTTTTCCAAACCTGCCATTCCTCTATTGTACGAAGCAGCCACAGACGACCAACTTTCAAACTTTTTGTAGGCTTGATGAAAATATTTTGTTGCAGCCACACAAGATTTTAAAGGGTCTTGTCTTTCATCAATATTAGTATTGATTATCAAACCAAATTGTTTTCCAGTGCCTTCCAAAAACTGCCATGTTCCTAGTGCATCTCTAGGTGATTTTATCATTGGGTCAAGGCTACTTTCAGCAATCGCCAAATAAAAAAAATCTTTATGAATTTCATATTTTGCAAGGCTATCTTCTAAAGGTTTGCGCCACCTACCAGAGCGTTTGAGCAAAAGTGTTGTGTAGGCATGCCCATACACAATCGAAAGAAGTTCTCTATCCAAACGCTCTTTTATGTCTTCATCTTCTAAGGGAATCCGTTCGCCTGCAAAATAAACTGTGTCAGGGATTTTGACAGGCATGACCGTCTGAATATCACTGATTTGCTGTGCCACACAAGAAGAAAAAATAGTAAGCAAAAATAAAAATACAAGCGAAAAAGAAAAATGAGTAGTTTTCAAAATAAAATAAATAATTATGAAGTGAATAAAGATTATCACGATTAATTTTTTATATCTGTTCAGTTTTAATTTGCAGAGTTTAAAATTGCTCTACTTTACTGAAAATCAACTCTGTACAGCAGTTATATTTTACAAAAGCCCTATATTTATTTTTAAGCTCAAAAATAAATTAAGAATTTTTCAAAATACATTACAATGATAAAAAAAATAGACGAAAAGATAGTTTATTTGACAAAAAAATATTTTAAAATCCAATTCAAATACTTTTGAATTGGATTTTTTTGTTTCTATTTTAGATTCAAAACCTTCAAATTATAGGGCAATTTTTCCAAAAATTGACTCCAATTAGGAAGCTCATCTATATGCAAAAGTGTATAATATTTTTGTGTTTTATTTTTGGAGGTAATAATTTGAACTGACAAAGCACACTGATTATAATCATTTGTAATTGTTGCTGAAAGATATTCTACAAAATAATGTAATTCCTTTATTTCATCAAACTTAATTGTATTGAGATTATTTTTTTTCTTAATCGTAATTCCTTGTTTTTTGGTATCTAAGGAAATATAAACGCCTTTAGTTTCTTTAATTTCTCGTTTCAAAAGGGTTCTTGACTTTTTTTGATTCAAAAAAAATGATATACCTCCCAACGCACCAAAACATGCCAAAACACCACCAATAGGATTGGTCAGAAAACCAATAAAAAACGAAAAAATAACAACACAAATAAAGCCCAAAAGTACCATTGCTGTTACAATCGCATTTTCAAAAATGGAATGAATGGTGCTATCTACATCTTGGTTTCCCTTTTTAAATAAAAAAGGTAAATATTCTAATGGCTTGGCAACTAAAAATAGGTTTTTGGGTTTAGGAAGTTCTATAAGTGTTTCACTTTGATTGCAATGGTTTTGCTCCAAATACTCCCAACTTTCAATAAAAAAGGCAGATTTACAAGCAGAACAAATTACGATTGTATGCCCTTCTTCGATTTGCTCGCCTGTAATTGGGTCTATTCTTCCTTGTTTGAGAAATTCTGAATGTAGCTCGGCTTCTAAAAGATGTGTATTTATCATATAAAATTATGTACGACAAAATAAAAGTTTAAACTTTTACTCTAGCAACTTATTCTCCCTTCTCAACACTATCTTTTTTATTTTTATCATTATTATTTTCCAAAATATCCAAAGCACTTTGCAGGTTTTGCATCGTTTGGCGAAGCTGGCTTACCTGTGTCGGAACTTCTGGAAAATCCAAACTAATATAAGCTGCAAAACGCCAAATCTCTTCAATATCCTCTACCAAAACAGAATAAGACGAAAATTGCCCATTTGTATCCTCTAAAAGAAGTGTATCATTTTGAGCAATTTGATTTTTAATTTTTCTAAAAATAATTCCTGTATTTTCAGAAACAATAATACAAGGCTCATCATCTTTCAGCTCATTCCAATCAGCCACAAAAGCTCCCACCACAATACTATTTGTGGGTGCAGCCAACAACGCATCTGAAATTTCGAAAGCTCTATATGTATGATTGAGAGGCAAAGCTGGCAACTGGCACTTTGGCAAACCTGCCACAAAATCAATATTCGAATAACCCCTTATATAATCTTCCTCCAAATCAAGACGAACAAGTTCGATATATTCATTTTCATTTCTGTCTTGTGAAATACTCAAAATACGCAATCTTTCGGCTGCTGCATATTTTTTTAACTCGGGCAGTTCTGTTGTATTTTTTTGTAAAGGCTTGATAGATAAATTTTGATTAATAAACTGCTCCAAAGAAACACTAAAAAAATTAGCAATTTTAATTAAAGCTCCTAATTTGGGGGTTGCTCTTGCCTCTTCATACGACCCAATCTTCTTTAAAGACACTCCTAAGTGCTTTGATAGAGCTTCTTGAGTCAAATTATGTACATGGCGAAGGTAGCGCAAGTTAGAAGAAAAGAACATAAGCTATATGAGGTCTAAAAAAAAATAGTAGTTTTTGATAAAATTTTTAGCAAAAAATTTTGTCTTTATCGAATCAACTTGTATATTTGCTTATAATATTAGCAATAAGGACACAAAAAGACGGATAAATTTTAGAGAAAAATAAAAAAATTAGCTTTTTCTCCTTTTTCTGTTAAAGATTCGGCAAGTTAAAAATTATTCTTGTCATTCTGTTATCTTTTTTGGAATTATTTCTCAAAAAGATGAGTTTTATTGAAAAATTGCTAATAAAATTAGTTTTATTTTAAATTTACCCAAATAACCATCTTATATATTATTCTATCAAACAAATAATTCTGTTTTTATTGACCTATTTTTATTTAACACCTCGGATAGTTTTTAGAAACTTATCCAACAAATAACAACCATGATGAAGCAACTAATGATACTCGACGAGGCATTTCAAACGCTCAATGAAGGGCGAAAATTAATCAATCATACTTTAGATTTCGAAATTCCATATTGGAAAGAAAAAAGTCAGAAAGTACACATCAATATTCAAATTACAGACCGTTGGCTTACAGTAGTTATTGCTATTTTGCTAATGATTATTGGACTTCAATGGTGGATTCCACAAAATAAAAGTACAACACAACTTGATAATATGCTTGTTCAGATGCCAAATAGAAATAGCATATTGCCTGCTTCTTTGCCAGCATCAAAGCCTATTAATGATGTTTTTTCGTACATAATGAAGCACTTAGACGAAAACAAAAATGAAATTCCACAAACACATCAAGAACAAAGAGATAATTTTTTGGTACAAAAACAGCTCTTGCTCACTAAATATTTAATAGAAAACAAGGCTTCTCGTTTAGACAAATTATCTGATGATAAATTGTTGAGTTTGAATCAAGAAATAACACAGCTTTTTATTGATTTGGTTTTGAATAATGTAAATGCACAAAAACATGTTTATAGCTATTTTACAAATAATACAGATTTAAACAAAATAGAAACATCACTCATGGAGCAAGCCAAATTTCATGTTCCTGCCTCAATAAAACTGGCTCAATCTGCCTTAGAAACAGCTTATGGACAGCGAATTGTGGATAATAATTATTTTGGCATCAAAGATAAAGCTCAAAAAAGTAGCCTTACTACCACAACAGAATACTATACTGTTTCGGAAATGAAGGCAAACAGAAGTATAATAATCAGTTCTAAACGAGTAATTAAAAATGGCAAAATATTGTATAAATGTATCGTAAAAGACCATTTTGCAGAGTACAATTCGCCTTGGCATTCGTTTCGTTCACACTCTGTTTTTCTTAGCACAAACAAACGTTATTCTCCTTTATTTACTAAGGGAAAAAATTATGAGGATTGGGCAGACAAAATCGGTTCGACAAAATATGGAGGTGTAGGATATGCAACTTCTCCTATTTATGGTGAAATTTTGAAGAAAATAATTAAGCGTTATCATTTAGATTTATTAGATTTCTAAGCAAAAAACATAATAAAAAAAGCTAGTTCAAAAGGGTTGTATTTGAACTAGCTTTTTTTTGTCTTTATTTTTCTGCATTTTTCCTAATATTAGGAAAATAGCCTTAAATAGATTTAAAGACGTTTTTTTATGTAAAAATCATTTTTCCTGCTATCAGGAAAATAGCCTATTTTTGTGTTTAGAGTAATTTATTTGCCTTTTTTATATATTCTCCATTTGGAAAATAGTGTTTGTAATCTTCAAGCACAGTTTTGTCTTTGGTTTGTTTGTAGATAATCTCGACAGCTTCCCACACATTATCGTCCATCATCATTTTGTCCATTCCATTTTCCATTGCTTTTATATAGTAATGAATGGCATTTTGATAATCTTTTTTGAAAAAACAAGCCACTCCCATAAAGTTATAGCTATTTCCAACTGCATTTGTATTTGGATATTTTTCAATAACTTGATGACTAAAAGCTATCATTTCATCATACGCTCCCTTTGAAAGAAGGTTATTTGTGTACATCGAAATTTTTCCCAAATCAGTACTATCAAGTATTTCATCGGCTTCTTGAGTAAGGCTTTCGAGTTCTTCTATCGAAATGCCTTGTGAAGTTCCATCTGAAACTTTAGCATACACTACCACATTTTCGGGGTTTGCTTCATCTCTTTCTACACGAATATTTTTATCTTTTTTCTTTCCGAAAATATTGTCTAATAACCCCATAAATTATTTTATTTTTTACATTAAAAATTAAGAACTTACAAAATAATAAAAACATTTGACTTTTATAATCCCAAAGACTTATTATTAGCCCAAACTTAAAAATATTTTTCACTTTTTTCATCTTTACTCTATTTCCAAATTATAAAAATCTAATTTCTAAGTAAATAAAGCTAAATTTGTAATTCAATTTATCAAAAAAATAGAAATTATGCCCATCAAAACCATACAAATCGGTCAATATAATACACTTACTATTTTGCGCACCTCTCCCAATGGTGTCTATGTAGGTAATTCACTTTTAGATGAAGTGCTTTTGCCTCAAAAATATGTTCCAGAAACAGCAAAAGAAGGTGATGAAATAGAAGTTTTTGTTTATACTGATACGCAAGACCGTCCTATTGCAGTTATCGAAAAACCATTTGCAGTTGTTGGACAAATTGCAGCTTTAAGAGTTGTTGATATTACAAAAATTGGTTTTTTTCTGGATTGGGGACTTATAGAAAAAGATTTATTTATGCCTCACGACGAAGTGCCAAAGGGCAATAAAGAAGCACGAGAAACCCAAGAACCAATTCGAATAGGAGATTATATGTTTGTAAAACTTGCCCTAGACCACAAAACAAATCGTGTGATTGGATTAGGCAAGCTAGGAAGTTTTGTAGAAAGAGAAGAAATTGATTTACAAGAAGATGAAGAAGTAGTCGCAATTATTGGACAAGATACAGATATTGGTTATCGCTGTATTATAGAAAAAGAAAATATTTATTATTATGGAATGCTCTATCATAATGAAATTTTTGGAAAAGAATATTTACACGGACAAAAACGCAAAGCATATATCAAAAAAGTGCGTGAAGATGGGCGTATTGATTTGAGGCTTCGAAAAGATGGCTTTGATGGAATTGCTGACCAAAGTGCTGTTATTATGCAAAAATTAGATGATAATGATGGTTTTTTGCCTATTTCTGATAAAAGTAGCCCTGCCGACATTTTGAATTATTTTAATATGAGTAAAAAAACATTCAAAAAACTAATTGGTAATCTTTATAGACAAAGAAAAATTAGTATTGATAAAAAAGGAATTAAAAAAATACTAAAATAACTTTTAATTTTTAGAATTATTTTTATATATTTACGATAAGACAAAGGTTTTTATTTTTTGACTTAATGAAAAGAAGACAAATTGCAAAAAAACAAAAATTATATAATTACACTTTTTTGATATATTTTTTTTATAAACCAGCAATTTTGTGTATATTTCCAACAAATTAAGCAATTTTCATGTTTTTTGATAAATAAAATACTATACAAAATTGTCTGATTAATAAATTGATAAAATTAAACTAGAAAATTCTAGAAATTTTAGTTCCACTCTAAAGCAGTATAAGAATCTTGAATCTGAATGATTATTATAGGGAAATGCTGGAAGGCGAAGTAATTGTATCATACAAAGGAGCTCCATCACAGCCTCTTTTTGATGGGATTTTGAGTGTGGCAGATGAGCGATTAGCTGTCATTGAACAAAAATCTAAAGTTCGAAAAAAGGTATATCATATTATGATAGAAGCTCTTCAAAACGTATATCACCATACACAAGGAGAAGGTGTGCAAAAATCTGAAAGCCCAGAAACAATATTATTTGTTCTTTCCAAAAATGCAAAAGGATATGAGATTTCTACTGGAAATCATATCCCTACTTCTCTTGTAGCTACCTTACAAGCACACATCGAACGCATTAATCAGTCTTCTGCTGATGAAATCAAACAATTATATCGTGAGCAATTACATGGTGGAGAGATTTCTGTAAAAGGGGGAGCAGGATTAGGAATAATTGATATCGCACGTCGTTCGGGCGAAAAACTTGTCTATGCTTTTGAAGACACAGACGATAATAATTCTTTTTTTAGTTTGAAAGTAAAAGTTTCGGCTTAAACAATATATTTGAATGGAAAATTTTTTCTTAGAAGGTACAAATAAAACACCTCAACTAGATTTTAATTCTAATGAAGGACGTTTCCTCATTGCAGGACGCTCTATTCCAGAAAACTCTATTGAGTTTTATAAACCCCTTTTTGAGTGGTTAGACAATTACATCAATCAAGCAAAATCAAATACAACTTTAGATGTAAAATTGGAATACTTTAATACAAGCTCTTCCAAATGCTTAGTAGAGATTTTTAGAAAATTAGAGGCTCTACAACAAAAAAATGATAATGTTCTTATCAACTGGTATTACGAAGAAGATGATGAAGACATGCAAGAATCTGGAGAAGATTTTCAAGAAATTATAGATGTCAAAATCGTTTTAAATGAAATGGAAGAGGAAGAATAAAAACTCTCTTCATATATTTTTAAATAATTCTACGCCTTGTTTTTGAGCATTACAAAAAAATAGCTATTCTATTTCAAAATAGAATAGCTATTTTTATTATTTACTAATTTGCCACTTACTTTGCCCTAATGTGGTTGTTGCAATAATTTCATTATTCTTTATATCAAAAAAAGCATTTCCTATAAAAGGTTTATGCTCATTTGTTCGCATAGATTTGAGTAATGTTTTGTTTCTAGTATCATATAAATGAAGTAGTTTATCCTCACTTTGAATTAAAAAATACTTTCCATTTTCACTCATAATTATCTTTTCATTTTTCTTAAAATGAAATGTAGAAAACTCATTTACTTGCCTTGCTCCTCGCCTGTCTAATGTATAGTAATAAATTTTGTAGCCTTTACTAATTACAGAAATAGCCTCATAATCTAGTTTTTCTGCTAAATTTTCTTTTTCATTCTCCTCCAATTTTTCAAATTCCTTTAAAAATAATTCTGGATATACAAAAGTAGCTTGTGGCATCTTTGCACCTTGAAAAACAGTTAAGAGTTTGCCAAATTTAAGTTTTTTTTCCTCTTCTTTTTCAAGTAGTTTGGGGGCATTTTCTAAAAATTTATTCTTCTTTATTTCTTCTTTATTTTTCAAACTTCTAAGCTCTACAAGTCCATTTTCATAACTCAAAAGAACCTCTGTTTTTTGCAAATTTTCTGTCCAAAAATAAAGTTTTTCATTTTTATTTATAAAAACCTCCCATTCTTTCGGAATTTTTTTTAGAATAGAATGTTGTTTTTTATTATCTAACTCTTCTGTTTTGATAAATGAAGTTGGGGTTTCTGCCTCTGCTTGTGTGATAAGCAATAACTGTTTTGTGGGATACTCCGAGTTGGGTTTGTACTTTCTTGAGTTGGTGTACCAATGCTTTGCCTCGTTATATTTTTTTGCTTTAAAAAAACGGTCAGCTTCTTCTAAAGTAAATAAATACTCATTTTCTAGTTGTTCTAACAAACGTAATGCTTCTGTATTACTGGGATTTATATTAAGAGCTTTGGTATAATAATTCTGAGCTTCAGAAAAATTTTGTGCTTGATATTGTTTTTTTGCGTGACTAATATAGTGCTTTTCTGTAATCGAAATTCCTTGAACACTTATGCTTTTTGCTGGCGAAGTAAGTGTATTTATTGCTGTTGCCATCATTCCAAAAACTCCTATTAATATAAAAATAGACATCAATGCACTTCCAGAATATTTTTTATAAAAAGCTATTTTTTTTCTTTTCTCAATTTTCTTTTTATCCAAAGAAAGTGAACGCAAAGTAGGAACTTTTTTGAGTGTTTGGGATTGATGGCAATGCGAACGACCAATATATTGCCAAGAATCTACTGTAAAAACTGACTTACAGACCTGACAAAAAACGACATGCTCACCTTCTTCTATAATTTCATGTGTGATTGAGTCTTGTCTTTTTTGAGCAAGAAAATGAGCATGTTTTTTTTTATCAATTAAATGAGAATAAATTTTTGATGTATTTTTTTTCATGATTTTCATTTGTTTAAATAAACAACTTTCATAATAGTATTTTAAATTTGATATTCTAAAATACTACTTTTCGCTTTAAATAGATAATTCATTGATTTATAAAATGTTATAAAATAATTATTTTTAAGATAACACTTTTATTTTTTTTGCGTTTCAAAAATGTAGCAATACATTTTTACTTTAATTTACTATTTCCCTTATCAATTATGAAGTTCAAAAATTCAGTATTTTTTCGAAGCCTAACAGGTTTAGGCTTTTTTTTATTAGGAGTTTCTGCTACCCCTTTATTAGCACAAAACCATCAAAATTCATTTTATAATACAACTAATTTAGATTCTAAATTAGTTAAACCTATTTTTCAAAATCCCTCTCTTACTTCTTTTTCTACAAAAGAAATTAAAGGTACAGATATGGCAATTTCGCCATGGGAAAAGCGTGTCGGAATAACAGGGGCTTTTGGAGAAAGTACGATAAGTACAACGCTAGGGTTTTCACATCTTTATGGTTTGGGTTCTTCTCGCCGTTTCAAGATAGGTTATGGGCTTCGTTTGTCTTCCTTTTTTGGTTCGGATAGAGAGTTTACGGCTGCCCCACCAGATTTGGCTTCAGCAGATAACCCAAATTCATTTTTTGTAGAAAACAGTCAAACTAATGCTATTAATTTAGGGTTTTATACTGATTATTCGATTACTAAAAATCTACTTATCGGCTTTAATATTGATATGATAGGTTTTAGTTTTGGAGGGGAGCAAGATGGTTTGGTCGTACAATCGGGTTTTCCACTAGATTTTGTGAATAATGATACAGCCAAGCCGACTGGTTTTAATGCTCTTTTGGTGGGAGATAATGACCGAGGAACACTCAATTCTGAATTTTGGCTAGGTTACAAAATCACTTCAAATATAATGATAAGAGGTGCATTTTCATATCTTTTTACTGAATATACAACTACTGGACAGTATGAAGATGACAATGACCGTTTTAGATATAAAGCCTCACAAGGAGCTATCGGAATTAATTATATTTTCTAATAATTTAATTTCACAAAAAAAAGACTTTTCTTTATTTTTTGAATAAAGAAAAGTCTTTTTTTAAATTTATTTTCCTGCACAAAGCAGAAAAAAGTTAAGACTATCTAGGTACAAGAACAAAACGTACAGCAGGCTCTGGTTTGTTAGGAGCTGCAGCTTCATTATAACTAATTGTTAATTGAGTTTCAGAAGCAGTAAAGTTAACCGTATTTCCAGCAAAAGTAGCTGATGTTGGGTTATCGTTATTGTTTAAAGACCAAGCACCAGAAGTAGCACCAGCAAAATTGTAAGCTACACCACCTGTTGTGATTGTAAATGTAGTTGGAGCATCACCACTTTGATTCAATGTAAGAGAAAAATTCTCTGTATTATCAACTGCATTGCCATCTACTGTAAGTGTACTAATTTTCCAAGCTTTAGAGATTTTTTCTATTAAAGATTTTTCATCATCGCCACCAGTATCATCTTTACACGTACATTTTACAAGAAATAGAGTACAGAATAATGCAATTAGAAGCAAAGGATTACGAAATACGTTCATAAATTTAGGATTTAAGAGTTGAAATTGAGTTAAAATTTAAAAATCAAATTTAAGTTAAGATTAAAGCAGAGTTAGATTATTAATTTTAATTCGATATATTTAATAACAATAATTTTTGATTCAAAACTAATTATCATTAAAGATAATACGAATTTTTGAATTTCTAAAAAAAAACGAGTAAAAAATCAAAAGTTAATAGATAAACATCATTTTTTTTATCGTTTTAGGGTTTTAAGCTCTGAATATCAATGATTTGTGAGCAAAAATGATATTCAATTTCTTGATTTGAAGCAACGACAAGTATTTTTTTATTAAAAATTGTAGCAATTTCTTTGAGATACCATTCGCTATTTTGTTTATCAAGATTAGAAGTAGGCTCATCTAAGAATATTATTTTAGCATCAGAATAGATTGCTAAGGCTAATTTTAGTTTTTGTTTCATACCTGAAGAAAAAAAACGAATCGCTTTATTTTTGGTATTCACAAAGCCTAGTTTTTCAATAATTTGATTTATTTCTATATCAAAAGGCTTGAAAGCTTGCTGAAATTTTAATTGTTCTATCAAAGTAAATTCTTCAATAAGCTCTGTATAAGGAGCAGCCCAAGCAATATAATCTTGCCAGTTTTCTTTTGAAATAATTTTTTCTTTTTCAGAATAAATCAAATTTCCTTCCGACAAAGGTAAATAACCTACAAGACTTTTAATAAGTGTTGATTTGCCACTTCCATTACTTCCTACGATGGCTGTTGGATTGGTGCTGCAAAAATCACAGGTAAGGTTACGAAAAATCCATTCTCTTTCAAATCTTTTTCCAATATTTTGAACTGAAATAGAAAGTGTATTTTTCTTTATTGTAGAATTATCTTTAGAAAAGGTAGTCAAAATACTTTAATTAGGATAATTTTTTATAGCCATCTGCACCTTGTAAAAGGTTTCTGACATTTTTAAAACCTTTAGAAATTAAGAAATTTTTGGCTGTTGCACTGCGTCCACCTGCTTTGCAATGCACAATAATTTCTTTTTCTTTCCAGTCTTCTAACTCTTCTAATCGTTGAGGAAGTTCTCCTAATGGGATTAGTTTTCCATCAAGGTTATACTCACTATACTCAAACTCTTCTCTTACATCAAGAAGATTGATTTGTGTTCCTTCGTCTTTTAGATTTTTCAGTTCTTGAGGAGTAATGTCATTCATTGCAAATAATAATTAATGAAAATTTTGTTTTATCAAATTAAAGAATACAAAGCTACACAATTTGAACAAAAAAGCCATAGTTTCTATTTTGAATCTATGGCTTTTTATTATTTTAAGTACTTGAACGCAATTAAAATATAAATAAATTACAGTATTTTTTAGTGATATTTAATTCCACTTAAGTAGTTAAGTTTAATTATTTATACCTAAAAATGTATCTTGTTTTTTTGTCTAAGTCTATACTTTTAGGTCTGACTTGGGCAAAACAATCCTTTCTAAAGCCTTAACTGTAAAGTTTCACAAGATTGTTATAGTTTTTAAACTCCATTTTTATTTTAACTATAAAGCAAAATCTTTATCTTTCAAAAGTGTAGTTTGTAGATAACCCGATAAGAGTTTGTTTTTAGAAATACCAAATTTATTCTTCATTTGTTGTCTAGTATTTCCACTAAAAAGCTCCTTATTGCCTTCCGAACGTATATATCTAAAACTAGCATTTCTTTATTTGATAAATTGGAAGGTTATTTTTTTCTAGTCGTTGCTTGTTCAGATTCTAAGCAGTGTTTTTCAATTAACTCTTGTTTGTATAGCAAAAGAATTTTTTAACATTATAATTTTGAAAGTAATTACAATACAGCTAATTAAATTAGAAATTATATTGATTATTAGAGCAAAACTTTAACTTTTTTAAAGTCTAATCTTTTTTCAATCTATTCTAAAATTGATTAACTTGTATAGTTATTAATTGAGAATTATTAAGTCGCTTCTGGGGACACAAGCAACGGAGAAGTTGGTTTATTCTTCAAAAAATATTGTAATGATAATAATAGAAAAATAAGTTTAACTAATCAGTTAAGTAAAAAATATACCGTTGCTCGTGTTTTCACAAGTGACAAGACATAATAAAAAAATGAAAACATCAATAGAGGCATTATACGCCAATATCCAATCTTATAAAAGAAAATATTACAAAAATTTACTCCTAAAAGGTTCTTTACTTGCTATTTCGGCGTTTTTGGGAGCGTTTGCTGTTGTGAGTATTTTGGAATATTTCGGTAATTTTAGTTCTACTTTTAGAGCAATTTTATTTTATAGTTTTATTTCTGTCAGTATTTTTTCCCTTGTCTATTGGGTAATTATTCCGATTTATCAACTTTTTACATTAGACAAACAACTGCCTCACAACGAAGCTGCTCGGCAAATTGGGCGATATTTTCCACAAGTAGAGGACCGTCTGTTGAATGTTTTGCAACTGCATTCTACCAATTCGAATCCTCAAAATTCGGATTTGTATCAAGCCAGTATCGAACAAAAAGCCTCACAATTTGCGCCTATTTCATTTGCCGATGCGATTGAGTACGAGCAAAATCGTCGTTATCTTAGATTTTTATTTATTCCTATTGTCTTGATTGCTGCTTTTTTGGTTTGGGATTTGGATTTTTACAAAGCGAGTGCCGTTCGTCTTGTTAATTATGAGCAAGATTTTGCGCCAAAAGCTCCTTTTAATTTTGCGATTGACACCAAACAACTCATTGCTTTTAAGGGAGAAGATTTGAATTTTGATGTAAATCTTAGTGGTTCTGCTTTTCCAAATGAAGTATTTTTGATTACAGAAAATGGGCGCAAAATTAAGCTAGACAAAAATTCGACCTCTTCTTATTCCTATCAATTTACAAATATTCAACGTCCGTTTGAGTTTTCATTAGAGGGCGAAGGTTATACTTCCAAAATGTATGAAATTGTTGTTCGTCAGCGTCCACAGCTTCGCAATTTTGTAGCCTATCTTAATTATCCAAATTATACAGGAAAAAAAGATGAACGCCAAGAAAATACAGGAAATTTAATCGTTCCAGCAGGAACACAAATTGAATGGCGTTTTCAAACACAAGAAACTGAAAAGCTAAATTTTGTTTCTATTATTTCAAATGATTCTATCAATGTAAAAACAGCCAAAAAAGAAGATGATGGATTTTTACTTCAAACAATAGCTTTAAAATCAGAAGCCTTTGAAATAGAATTGGAAAACAAATACAGTAAGAATAAGGAAAAAATTAATTATTTACTGACTGTTATTCAAGACGAATATCCGAAGGTTTCACTCAACCAGTTTCAAGATTCGGTAATGTATGATTATTTGATGTTGGGAGGGAATATTTCAGATGATTATGGAATTACAAATTTGCGTTTTAATTATAGAATTACTTCAAATAAAAAAACTTCAAAGTATAAATCCCTACCTCTAAAATTTAATCCAAATGCTATCAATCAACAGTATTTTCATCAAGTAGAATTATCTCCTCTGAATCTAAAAGCAGGTGATGAATTGGAATATTTTGTTCAAGTTTGGGATAATGATGGTGTTCGTGGTCGTAAAAGTAGCAAAACAGGAAGTTATCGTTTTCAAATTCCGAAAGAATCAGAAATGCGTGAATCGGTAGCAGAAACGAGTAAAAGTGCCGAATCTCAAATCGACAAAACGCTAGAAGAAGCACAAGATTTAAACAAAAAAATCAAGAAACTTGCCGAAGATTTAAAAGGAAAAAAGAAATTAAATTGGCAACAACAAAAGGAATTAGAAAAACTTTTAGAAGATAAAAAACAGCTTGAAGAAGACATCAAAAAGATGCAAGAGCAAAACAAAAAGCTCAACGAACAACAAGAAAAATTTACAGAACAAGATGAGCGAATTTCTGAAAAATCAAAGAAATTACAGGAGTTGATGGACGAACTCATGGACGAAAAAACAAAAGAACTCTATGATAAATTACAAGAACTTTTGCAAGAAGAAACCAATAGTGAAGAAATAAAAGAAGTATTGGAAAAGCTCCAAAATAAGGAAATGAATCTTGAAAAAGAGCTTGACCGAACGCTTGAAATGTTCAAAAAATTGGAAGTCGATAAAAAAATGCAAGACATTGCAAAGCAGCTTGAAGAACTTTCGAAGCAGCAAAAAGACCTTGCCAAAGAAACCAAAGAACAGCAAGAAAAAGAAGAAAATCAGAAGAACAAACAAGCCCAAAAAGATGCCGAAAAAGACGCTGCCAAAAACGAGCAAATCAAAGAAGAACAAAAAGAACTCAACGAAAAATTTGAGGAAATGAAAGAACAACTAGAAGAGTTGGACAAAATGAATGAAGACCTCAAAACGCCAAAAGATTTAGAAGACACAAAGAAAAAAGAAGAAGAAGTAACCGAGCAACAAGAGCAAAGTAGTGAGCAATTAGAGCAAAAAGAAAAGAAAAAGGCTTCTCAATCTCAAGAAAATGCTGGTGAAAAAATGGAACAAATGGCACAACAGATGCAACAAATGTCGTCTTCTGCAGAGATGCAACAGGCGCAAGAAGATTACGACGATTTGCGTCAGCTTTTAGAAAATTTATTAAAACTTTCTTTTGAGCAAGAAGAAATTATGAACGGTTTTAATGAAATTGACCAACGAGACCCAAAGTATATTACGCTTTCTCAAGACCAATTAAAGCTAAAAGATGATGCTCAAATTGTAGAGGATAGTCTTCGTGCGCTTGCAAAACGTGTCATGCAAATTGAAGCCTTTGTAATGCGTGAACTTACTGATATGAATGATTATATGGCGCAGGTTACGCAACAGGTAAAAGACCGTAAAAACCCTAGAATGCTTGCTAGTCGTCAGCAATCGGTAATGACTTCTATCAATAATTTGGCGTTGATGCTCAACGATGTTTTGGAACAGATGCAAAAATCTATGTCGCAAATGGGAATGGGAAAACCAAAATCGGGAAAACCAAATGGAAGCCCATCGATGAGTGAAATGCAACAATCTATCAACCAGCAAATTCAAAATCTAAAGAAAAGTGGAAAATCTGGAAGGCAGCTTTCCGAAGGTCTTGCCAAAATAGCAGCACAACAAGAAGCCTTGCGCCGAGCCTTACAAAAAGCAATGAAACAAGGACAAGGAAAGGACGGAAAAGAAGGTAAAGACGGAAAAAAAGCAGGAAAGGAAGGAGAAAATGGCGAAAACGGAGAAGGCGACGGAGGTTCGCAAGGAAACGGTGGCAATATGTCCAAAATGATAAAAGACATGGAAAAAACCGAAGAAGATTTGGTAAACAAACGTCTTACTCAAGAACTCATCGAACGCCAAAAGCAAATTATGACACGTCTTTTACAATCTGAAAAAGCAAAAAGAGAACGAGATTTGGACGAAAAACGAGAAGCCGAACAAGCAAAAGCTACAAAACGAAGAGTTCCACCACAGTTTGAAGAATATTTTAAGCAAAAGGAACAACAAATCGAACTTTTAAAAACTATTCCTCCTGCGCTTAGTCCGTACTACAAGCAGCAAGTCAATGAGTATTTTAAGAAATTGGAGGAGTAGAATTAAACCATTAATTGATAAAATTATGTCAAATATAGTTATCTCCATGCCGTTGTTGGTCTTTAGTTTCGGCTTGCCGTTACGGTGACCAACAACAGAAATAACGCACAGAACTAAGGCAAAATATTCTATTTTTTATTTTGAATCAATGAGAATTTTGAAAGTAAGTTGATAAATTTATAGGTGTATTTTTTGTTGGTCATCACAACGGCAAGCCGAAGTTAAAGACCAACAAAGGCGAGAAATTATTGTCAAAGAATATCTATCTCACAAGATTGTTTTTACAAATGATGGTTGGTTTATGTATCACTCAAAAGGGTAATCAAAAACTTTTTAGAAACTTTTTAGTTATCACTTTTTAATGATAAATTTAAAAAAAATAAAAATAGAGTTGCTATGAAAAACATAATAAATAAAATAAAATGGGTAGTTGGTTTATTATTTATATTTTTATTAATTCTAGCAACTAATTTAATGGATAGAAATCATATAAAAAATATAAGAACTTCTGTTACAACAATGTATAAGGATAGATTAATTGTAAAAAATTTGATTTATACTATCTCTAAACTTAAAGAAGAAAAAAAGATTGCTTTTTTTATCTCTAATGCTGATTTTTATATCAAAAAAAATGCAGCTACAAATGATTCTATTTATAAACTAATTGACAAATTTGGAAGTACTCAACTTACTTCAAATGAAAAAAAATACTTAGAAAGACTGCATAATAATTTTCAAAAATTAGAAAATTTAGAAAACCAAGTTCTCAATAATAAAAATATTTTGAAAGATGAAGAATGGAGAAATAAAGTAGAAACTCAACTTTTACGTTTGAGAAAAAACCTTGATTTTTTGTCTGAAATTCAGCTTGATGAAGGCAAAAGAGAACTTGTTAGAGTAAACAGAGATTTTAATACAATAGATTTATTTACCAATATCGAAATTGCTTTTCTTGTTGTAATTGGTATTATTGCCCAAATAATTATTTTATATCCTGTCAAAAAAGAAAAAGAAATGTAATTTTTTATATTAAAAATTTTGACCTAAAAAAGCTGTTTTTTCCTTCTAGCTCTTCCCTTTAATTATTTTTAATTATTAATTTTTGTCCGTAATTTTTAAAAACCAATCTCTTAAGTATTACAATATTTTTTGTTTTGCTGCAATTCTTTCAAAACCATTATTCAAAAAAGTTGCTTATCTTAGCTTTTATAATCATTAAAAAAATCAACAAAAAGATTTATTAAAAATATATTCTATGAAAGCAATTTTGGTAACTGGTGGTGCTGGTTTTATTGGTTCTAATTTTATTCCTTATTTTTTAGAAACACACAAAAATTATAAAATAATTAATTTGGACTTGCTTACCTATGCAGGTAATTTGGATAATTTGAGTGAAATAGAAAATAATTCTCGCTACGAATTTGTGAAAGGAGATATTGTAAATAGGCAGCTTGTCGAACATCTTTTTACCAAACATGACATAAAAGGAGTGATTCATTTTGCTGCCGAATCGCACGTTGATAATTCTATTTCTGACCCAGAGGCTTTTGTCAGAACAAATGTTCATGGAACTTTTACACTCATTGATGTTGCTCGCAAATATTGGCAAGATGCTCCATTTTCATACAAAAAAGGCTATGAAAACACTCGTTTTCTTCACGTTTCGACAGACGAAGTATATGGAACATTAGGCGAAACTGGATTTTTTACAGAAACTACTCCTTATGCTCCCAATAGCCCATACAGTGCCTCAAAAGCAGGAAGTGATTTGATTGTCAGAAGCTATTTTCATACCTACGGATTTGATGTGGTAATTACAAATTGCTCTAATAATTTTGGTGAAAAACAACATCACGAAAAACTTATTCCGACCATTATCCGAAAAGCTCTTACTGACCAAGCCATTCCAATTTATGGAAATGGGCAAAATATCAGAGATTGGCTCTATGTTTTAGACCACGCCAAAGGAATCGATAAAGTATTTCAGGAAGGAAAAAAAGGCGATTCGTATAATATTGGCTCAAATAACGAATGGAATAATTTGGATTTAGCCAAAAAAATCTGTTCGCTTTTGGATACAATTAAACCAAAAGAACAAGGAAAATATCAAGATTTACTTACCTTTGTAAAAGACCGACCAGGGCATGATTTGCGTTATGCTATTGATTCTTCAAAAATAGAAAATGAATTGAATTGGAAGGCTGATACTGATTTTGATACAGCACTTACAAAGACAATTAAGTGGTATATTGATTTGTATAATTCTGAAAAATTTAATTCTGAGCCTAAAAAAGAGAAAATCAAAACAGTAGAGGCAGAAGAAATTAAACCACAATCAAAGCAAGAAAACCAACAAAAAGAAGAACCAGTCATAGAGCTAGAAACAAAGCCTATTTCAGAATCAAAAACAGAAGAAAAACACGTCTATAAGACTACATTTGCCACAAATAAATATGACAAAATTTTTGATACTGCAAATCTAAATGAGTCTTTGGAAGCTCTAGCAGAGGTAAAAGCTGCCATTATTCGTACTAGAAAAGATTATGAATTTTATCAAGAAAAAGAAAAAGATGCTGAAAATAAAGCAAAGCGAATAATTGCAAAGGCACAAGAGGGAACTTTGGAATGGAATGAGGCAAATAATCTTGCCATGGAACTCCTAAAAGAACAAGAACGCTCCAAACAAATGGCTGATGGCGCACTCAACCAGCTTGCAGAATTAGGAAAATTACAAGATAAAATCGAAAAACATTCTCAAACTGTAAAGTCTATCAAAGAAAAACAGCGTGTCAAAATGCCTGATTCTTCAGAAACAATTTCCATGATAGAGCGAATGAAAGCCAAAATTCAGAAAGATGAAGTGTTAGGAGATTTATATGAAGATTTTGGAAAAGATACTGCCAAAAATGACCCTTTATTGAATGATAAAGTAAATAAAGCTCTAGGAATTGACCCAGAAAAAGATGCCCTAAATGCACTCAAAAATAAATTAGGAATGGATAAAAAATAAATTATTTACTTTCTTAAAAAAATGGCATTTTATTTTAAAAATAGAATGCCATTTTTTTGTATAATAAAACCTTCTTAGTTTTTTGCTGTTATTTATTTATCTACACATAAAAACAAAAACTTTATTATTATTTTTACAAAATTAATTATTTGTTTTTATGCCAACTCCTCCAAAAAAATCTAATCAAGACTATATTGCTGCACCTCCCAAAAGCATAGTCAAAACAATTTGGAAAGTATTCAGAAAAGTAAAAAAAACTACTTCGCAAGCAAACAGCATTCTTAATGGCTCTCTCGGAGATAAATTTCAAGAGTATTCAATTTTGAAACCTTTGGATATTAAAATGAATTTTTATCATCGTCAAAGCCCTCTCAAATTAGACAAAGAAAGTCTAAAAAAACGTTCGAATTATTCATACAATGACAAACCAGTTTCGAATAAAATTTGTATTCTTATTCACGGACTCATCTACAACGAATCAGCTTGGCAATTTAAAGATAGAAGTGATTATGGTAAAAAATTAGAAGACGATTTTGGATTTACTCCTTTTTATCTTCGTTATAATACAGGCTTGCATATTTCGGATAATGGACAAGAATTAGCTATTTTATTAGAAGAATTATATCAAAATTATCCTACCAAAACAGAAGAAATTTATTTTATTTGTCATAGTATGGGAGGGCTTTTGATGCACAGTGCTGCCTATTATGCACAAGAGAATGGGTTTGAATGGGTCAAAAAAGCGAAAAAAGTATTTTTATTAGGCACACCTCATCTGGGTTCTTTCTTTGAGCGTTTTGCAAATGTTACAACTAATATTTTGCAGCGTGTCCCCAACTGGCACACTCGTTTGGTGGGTAAGGTAATTAATCTTAGAAGTGCTGGAATAAAAGATTTGCGTTATGGTTATTTGAGAGAAGAAGATTGGAAAGATAAAAATCCAGATTCATTTTTAGAAAATACAAAAAATGAAGTTCCAAAGTTAGAATATGTAGAATATTTTATTATTTCGGGAAGGCTTACCAAAGAAGAAACTCATTGGATAAATTTATTTTTTGGAGATATTTTGGTTAGTAAAAAGAGTGCAAATGCTCATTTTATAGATGCTGAAAAAATTGATACTCAAAATGATAATTCAATTCAGTTTGCTGCAACACATCATTTCAAACTTCTGACAATGAACGAAGTTTATGAAAAAATTAAATCTTGGATAGAAAGTTAGTATTAATGATTAAAGCATATTCATAAAAAAATTGTCAGTAGTTGTGAGGTAACTCAAAACAACTCTGACAATAGTTTAACACAAAAGCACTTATTTTTTCCAACTATTGATAACCTTTAAAAAAGAGTATCAATAGTTGAAAGGTTACATAATACATGAAAGCAAAATTATTCTAATTTTCATCTTCATCTTGCCTCATTACTTGCACTACGCCATCTAATTCTTTGACTTCTGTAATCAATTTTTGTACTTGTTCTGTATTCAAGACACGCAAACGAACTTTTCCCTCAAAGACAGTTTCATTATTAATATCAAAACTAATTCCACAAATATTGACTTTGTTTTGGTTAGAAATAATACGAGTAACATCGTTTACAAGCCCCATTCTATCAGCTCCAATAATAGTCAAAAGCACCTCAAAAGTTTGGCTTTTTTGGCTTGACCAATTCACTGAAATAATTCTATTTCCATACGATGCCATAATTGCGACAGCATTTGGGCAATCAGTTCTGTGAATACGAATACCTCTTCCACTTGTAGTCAATCCAAAAATATTATCTCCCGGAATTGGGTGGCAACATTGCGACAAATGAAACTCTATTGTAGAATCTCCTCCAATCAAAAGAATATCATCTTTCTTTTTGGGTTTGATTCCTTTAGCTTCTTTTTTAGGTTTGATTTGAGCAGCTTTATAGCTTTCATTTTCTTCCCTAAATTTTTTGATTTGTGTATGTTCTATTTTTCCTTTTCCGACAGCATAATATAAATCAGAAGCATATTTGTAACCAAAATAATCTAAAAGTTGATTTACTGTTGTATCATTAAAATTAAGTTTGAGTTGTTTTAATTTTCTTTTTATGATACCTTTTCCGTCTTCAATAACAGTTTTTTGATTTTTTTTGAGAGCCTGACGAATACACTGTTTGGATTTTGAAGTACGAACATAAGAGAGCCAATCTTCATTTACTTTTGTTTTGGACGAAACAACAACTTCTATTTGGTCGCCATTTTGAAGCTCATAATTTAGAGGAACAAGTTTATGATTTACCTTGCCTCCCATACAACGCTCCCCAATTTCAGAATGAATATTAAAAGCAAAATCCAAGATGGTAGAACCTTGAGGCAATACCTTCAAATCTCCTTTTGGTGTAAAGACATAAATTTCATCACTAAAAAAATTATTCTGAAATTCATCAATAAAGTCTAAAGCAGAAAGGTCTTTGTTTTCGATGCTTTCACGCACTCTAGCAATCCAACCTTCAATACTAGATTCACTTTTATCTGTTCCTCCTTTGTATTTCCAGTGTGCTGCATAGCCTTTTTCGGCTATTTCGTCCATTCTGTGTGTTCGGATTTGAACCTCTACCCATTGCCCTCTTTTGCTCATAACGGTTGTATGAAGTGACTCATAACCTGTCGTTTTGGGTGCGCTAATCCAATCTCGCAAACGCTGAGGACTAGGCTGGTAAAAATCAGTTACGACAGAATAAGTACGCCAACAGGCAGCTTTTTCATCTTCTCCTACTCCTGTATTTAGGATAAGACGAATAGCAAACAAATCATATACTTCATCAAAAGGAATTTGTTGTTTGTGCATTTTCTTTTGAATAGAAGAAATTGATTTCATTCTACTTTTAATCTCAAAATCAAGTCCTTGTCGTGCTAGTTCTTCTTCAATAGGTTTTTTAAATTCATTGATAAAACGAGTACGTGAAGCCTTGGTTCTTCTGATATGCTCAACAATTTGGTCATATTCTTTTCTATTAGAATACTTCAACGACAAATCATCTAGCTCCGAACGAATATTGTACAATCCCAAACGATGTGCAAGAGGTGCATAAATATATTGTGTTTCTGCTTTTATTTTGAGTTGTTTTGCGCTTGGCATACTTTCAAGGGTACGCATATTGTGCAAACGGTCAGCAATTTTGATAAGAACAACACGAATATCTTCCGAGATTGTTAGGAGTACTTTTCTAAATGTTTCGGCTTGTTGAGATTTTTCTTGCCCAAACATATCACTAGGAACTTTGGTAAGCCCATCAATAATTTTGGCAACACGGCTTCCAAACTCTTTCTCCAATCTTGAAAGAGGAATATCCGAATCTTCTACTACATCGTGCAACAAAGCACAGATAATCGAAGTTGTTCCGAGTCCCATTTCCTCTACCACAATTCGTGCTACTTCAATAGGGTGAAAAATATAAGGCTCACCTGACTTTCTGCGTACATTTCCGTGTGCTTCTGTTGCTATTTGAAATGCTTTTTTTATTTTTTTTGAATCATCGCCTTGCATATAAGGGCGAGCTAATCGCATCAAATGACGATAACGCTGCAAAATCTCAGCTTTTTCTTTTTTTTCTCTTTCTAGTTTTTGTTCTTGAGTAAGTTCTTCTTGTTTTTTTTCTGGAGTTTTATTGGGAATTTCTATTCCCTTTTCTGGTATAGACATATCTTTTCAATAAAGTAAAATTTAATTTTATAGGAGTTATTAGTTTGTGTGTTTTGTATTTTTATATCTATAAAAATAGATAAGTTGCTAAACTAATTTACTCATTTTATTTCATATATTCTAACTCTATGGAAAAAAAATATAAACTCATAGATTAATTTTGTTGTACTGGTTGGTAAGCAATATCTCAAAACAAAATCCATTTTTATTTCTTTTTTTATATAAAATTGTACTATAACTATTTTTTAAGAAAAAATGCTAGTCTAAAAGCTATTTTTTTTGCACTTTTGTAGTATATAATTTTTAGTTTTTAATCGTTGAGTTCAAAACTTCTTTAATTTATCTTCATCAAAAAAATAAAAAATCGATGCGCATTTTTGTTCAAAATAATTATTTAGAGTTTGTTAATGAATATCCTGAAGTAACAGGAGGGCGTATTTTACAAACTGAAAAAATAAAAGATAGCTATAAACTTTATCTTTCTCTCAAAACTCGTACAGATTTTACGAGAGCCTATATCAAAACAGATGACATAGAAAAATCATTTGAGGAGTTTGCCAAAAAATTCAAAATTAGAGAAGCAGCAGGGGGATTGGTGATGCGTGATACTCTTCAGCTTTGGATTTTTAGAAATGGAAAATGGGATTTGCCCAAAGGACACCTAGAAGACAATGAAACCAATGCAGAAGCTGCTCTCAGAGAAGTAGAAGAAGAGTGTGGAATCAAAGCAGAAATTGTAAAAAAGCTACCCACAACTTATCATATTTATACTTATGAAGGCAAAGAAATTATCAAAAAGACCTACTGGTTTGAGATGAGTACAGAAGATGAAAGCATTCCTCAACCCCAAATTGAAGAAGGAATAGAAAAGGTTACTTGGTTAAAAGAAATCGAAATTCCTTATATTCTCAACAATACGTGGGCTTCAATAGAGTATTTGCTTTCTCAAATTATTGAGTTTTAAAAAAGTTCCTTTTTAAGATGTTTTTGTTTTATTCAGAATAAAAACAAATAAGAAGATATAATGTAAATAATTGATAATTATGGAATTAATAAATATGTAGTGGGGTTATGAGGTAGTTAATTTATTCAAAATAAAATCAGAATAGATTAGCATTAATAAAATCCTATTCAATTTTAACTACTATTATTATGACTGCTTTATTTACCAAAAAACAGAAAACTCAAAATCAATCTAAAGTTTCTCAAAAATTCAAAACAACAAAAGAATTTATTGATAATCTACATCTTCAAAAAGATGCGCATGAAAAAAAATTCTTTGAGTACGAACAAGAACTCGCCAGAGTACAATATCGCATTTTGGAAATTAGAAACCATCAGAAACATCACCGAGAGAAGATATTTGCTTTAACCAAAGAAATCTCAAAGCATAATAAACCCAAACCAGCAAAACCAAAATACAACTATACCAGTTTTTATGTTTTTGCAGGGCTTTTAATTGCTGTCTTTATGGCTGCTTTGTATTTCATTTTTACAAATTTTATTGCTCTCTAAATTGATAATTCTATAAATAAACAAAACCTTATTCAATCCGTATTTTTCGGTTTTGAATAAGGTTTTTTTTATAAAAAAAAGTTATCCACAAAATTTAATATTATTTTTTTTTACTTCATTTTTGAAAGATAAATCAAAAATTACAAATTATTTTTTAGCAAAATTTCATAACAAAAAGCTATTTTTAATAACAAATTTTCAATAGAGTTGGTTTTTTATGTGTTTGATTTATAAGAACTATTCCAAAATCCTTTCTCAACAAAAGTTAAAGTTTGGCGTTATTAGCAAAGTAATCTTTCTTAGATTGAATCTAAATAACTCAATTCTAAAATAAGATGCGTATTTTTGTATCAAAATCTAACAACATATTTTTAATTTGCTAATTATCAACTATTTAACCGTTTTTGTACAGTAGCATTTATTAACTAAAAAATACGTTTTTCCTCAAAATTAATTTATTTCAACCACTATATATATGTACGTAATCAAGCGAGATGGCAGGAAAGAAGAGGTAATTATGCAAAAAATTACAGCCAGAATAGAAAGGCTTTGTGATAATTTGGATACTCGTTATATCAAACCCAAAGAAATTACTTATAAAGTTTTGGCAGGGCTTTATGACAATGTAACAACCATAGAACTAGATGAGCTTGCAGCCGAAACAGCAGCAACAATGGCAACTGTTCATCCAGATTATGCAATTTTGGCTTCAAGAATTGCTATTTCGAATCTTCATAAAGAAACTAAAGATGCTTTTTCGGATACGATTGAAGAGCTTTATAATTATGTAAACCCAAAAACAAATGAGCCAGCAGGGCTTATTTCTGACGAAGTAGTACAGGTAGTTCGAAAGTATGCTCACGTTCTTAATCAGGCTATTGATTATGGTAGAGATTATGAATATGACTATTTTGGTTTCAAAACTTTAGAGCGTTCTTATCTTTTGCGCCTTAATGGAAAAGTAACCGAACGCCCTCAACAAATGATTATGCGTGTTTCGGTTGGGATTCATGGAGCTGATATTGATGCAGCCATCAAAACATATCACTTAATGGCAGAGCGTTGGTTTACACATGCCACTCCGACACTTTTTAATTCGGGAACTCCTAAGCCTCAAATGTCTTCTTGTTTTTTATTAGAAATACAAGATGATAGCGTTGATGGAATTTATGACACCTTAAAACAGTGTGCCAAAATTTCTCAATCGGCTGGTGGAATTGGTGTAAGTGTGCATAATGTACGTGCGACAGGTTCGTATATCCGTGGTACAAATGGCTACTCAAACGGAATTGTACCGATGCTAAAAGTATTTAATGATACAGCTCGTTATATTGACCAAGGAGGGAACAAACGCAAAGGAGCTTTTGCAGTTTATTTAGAACCATGGCATGCCGATGTTTTTGAATTTTTGGATTTGAAGAAAAATCATGGAAAAGAAGAAGCTAGAGCAAGAGATTTGTTTTATGCTTTATGGATTTCGGATATTTTTATGAAACGTGTTCAAGAAGATGGAGAATGGTCATTATTTTGTCCGAATGAAGCAAGAGGTTTGTCAGATTGTTATGGAAAAGAACATGAAGAACTTTATCTAAGATACGAAATAGAAGGAAAAGCAAAGAAAACAATTAGAGCGCAAGAGCTTTGGTTTGCTATTTTAGAGTCGCAAATCGAAACAGGAACGCCTTACATGTTGTATAAAGACCACGCAAACAACAAATCAAATCAGAAAAATCTAGGTACAATCAAATCATCAAATCTTTGTACCGAAATAATGGAATATACTGCGCCTGATGAAGTAGCAGTTTGTAATTTGGCAAGTATTGCTCTTCCCAAATTTGTGATTGATAATGGACATGGACTTGAATTTAATCATGAGCTTCTCTATGATGTAACCTATCAAGCAACTGTAAATCTTAACAGAATTATTGATAGAAATTATTATCCTATCGAAGAAGCTCGTAAATCAAACTTTCGTCATCGCCCTATTGGATTGGGTGTACAGGGGTTGGCAGATACGTTTATTATGCTTCGTATGCCTTTTGAATCTGAAGAAGCTGCAAAATTGAACAAAGAAATTTTTGAAACCATGTATTTTTCTGCCATGACGGCTTCTAAAGATGTGGCAATCAAAGAGGGAGCGTATGAAACCTTTGAAGGTTCACCTCTTTCGAAAGGACAATTTCAATTTGATTTGTGGAATGTAGATGAAGATTATCATTCTGGGCGATGGAATTGGGAAGAGCTTAGAGAAGAGGTAATGAAAAATGGCGTTAGAAATTCGCTTTTACTTGCGCCTATGCCAACAGCTTCGACTTCACAGATTTTGGGAAATAATGAATGTTTTGAGCCTTATACTTCAAATATTTATGTTCGTCGTGTGCTTTCAGGGGAATTTGTTGTGGTAAACAAACATCTTCTAAAAGATTTGATTGAAATTGATATGTGGGACGATGAAATGAAAAATGAATTGATTGCAGCAAACGGCTCGGTTCAGAATATTGACCGTATTCCTCAAGAATTGAAAGATATTTACAAAACCGTTTGGGAAATTAGTCAGCGTACAATTATTGATATGTCGGCTGATAGAGGAGCTTATATTTGCCAAAGTCAGAGCTTGAATGTTCATATTCAGAACCCTACTTTTGGCAAACTAACATCTATGCACTTCCATGCTTGGAAAAAAGGCTTGAAAACAGGAATGTATTATCTTCGTACAAAAGCTGCTGCTGATGCAATCAAATTTACTGTTGATAAAGATGCTTTGAGTACAGGAATAAATAATGATAATAAAGAAAAAGCTGAGAAGATAGTTGCTCAAAGCAATGAAGAAGTATTAGAAATGGCAGGAAACATGGACATGGAAGAGCAATCAAATCTTGCACTTGCCAGAATCCACAAACGCCAAAACGGACAAGCACAAGAAGAACAATTAAAAGATGATTTGGGAGGAGCAGCTTGCTCACTAGACGATGAAGATTGCCTAACTTGTGGTAGTTAATTACCTCTAATTTGAATTATAAAAAAGCCTAGAAAATTTGATTTTCTAGGCTTTTTTTGTTAGTGGTGTTGTAAAAAGTATGATAAGTTATTTGGTTGTTGGTGTCGCTTCGCTAAAACACCAATAACGGCATTGTGGGTAGTTTTTAGTTGTATAATTTTGCTATTCTAAAATGCTTTAAAAAAATCATACTTTGTGTAACACCACCTTTTGTTTATTTATTAAGAGTCTATTTTTCTAGTTCATATTCTTGCATTTTTCTATAAAGCGTGGTTAGTCCAATACCTAATATTTTTGCTGTTTCGGATTTATTATTTTCTGTATGTGCCAAAACTCGCTTCATGTGATGCCTTTCTACTTCTGCAAGGCTTGTAAGTGGTGTAATTATAGTTCCATTAGTTGCTCCTGTTTGCCCAAACAATAATACCTCTGGGGTAAGTTGGTCATCGGACATAATAACGGCTCTTTCGATTACATTTTTGAGTTCTCTTACATTTCCCTTCCAATTATAGGTTTGAAGTTTTTCGATAAAATTTTGGTCAATGATAGGGCTTTTCTTTCCCATCTTTGAAGCAAAATGTTTTACAAAAAAGCGTGCTAATAATTCAATATCCCTTCCACATTCGATAAGAGGAGGCAAATTAATTTCGAAGACAGCCAAACGGTAATATAAATCTAATCTAAATTTATTTTCTTCTGCTTCCTTTAATAACTCTCGGTTGGTTGCAGCGAGGATTCTTGTCTGAATTTTGGTAACTTTTGTATCTCCTACTTTTATAAATTCGCCAGTTTCGAGAAAGCGCAATATTTTAGCTTGTAATTCTAAAGGCATTTCACCAATTTCATCTAAAAATACAGTTCCTCTATGCCCTTCTTCTAACAATCCTTTTTTATCTTTTGTAGCTCCTGTAAAAGCACCTGTTTTGTAACCAAAGAGTTCTGATTCTAATAAATGAGGAGCAAAAGCACTACAATTTAGAGCCACAAAAGGTTCTTTTGCTCTATCACTTTCATAATGAATTGCTTGAGCAAAAACTTCTTTTCCTGTTCCTGTTTCTCCTGTTAATAATACTGTTGTGGGAGTTGAGGCAACTCTTTTGGCTAGATTAATTGATTTTTTGAGGCTGTCAGATTCTCCAATTACAGAACTAAAACCCATACTGTTTTGCGCTTTATCTGTAATGGTGCTTAGGCGTTGTTGTAATCTTGCTTTTTCAATTCCGTTGGCAACTAATGGCAAAAGACGGTCATTATCATCACCTTTTGTAAGATAATTGAATGCACCATTTTGGATAGCTTTTACACCGTCTTTTATTGTTCCATAAGCCGTAATAACTATAATTTCGGTGTTTGGATATTTTTCTTTATAAGTTTTGGTAGCTTCTACACCATCACCATCTGGTAACTTTACATCTGTTAGGATAAGTTCAAACTCATCTTTTTCTAATGCTTTGTATGCCTCTGCAATATTTTTGGCTTGTGTAATATTGTATCCTTCTAACTTTAAAGTTCTTGTGAAGAGTTTTAATAATTGTTCTTCATCATCAATGAGTAATATTGAGCCTTCCATTTAAGGTAGTATTAAATTTTTGAGTTGTATCTATAAGTTGATTTATATATTGCAGTGTTTCCTGATTTTTCTGCTTTTCTTGTTGTTGTTTCAATTTTACCAAATTACTTTCTAATTGATTAAGAAAAGAATTTGCTTGCATTTGGCTAATTTGAGGTTGTTTATTATTTACTTCCTTTACAGTAATAATATAACCAGCAAATTGTTTGTGTGTATTATTTGTTGTATAAAATTTTTGTTGAGTTACCTGATATACATATTCTTGCTCTTGGTCTTTTATACGCAAAATACGTGAATGCTCTTCTTTTTCTTGAATCAATTCATTTTTTTCATTTGAATCATTTTCATCAATCAAATAAGGCTTTAGAGTAGGTCCAATCAGTTTTCTCATCAAATTACTTTTGAGTGCCATATCAGGAGCATATTTTCCTATCCAACTTTTAGGCTGCCCTACTTTCATCAAATGAGCCAACAAATTATTGATAGCTGTTACTTTTAGGTTTTCATCTAATACCAAAACACCTTCTTGCAACTGATTCATGACAGCTTGTGTGTGCTGATTTTTGTGCATCAATTTGGCTACTGAAGATTTTTGGTGTTCTTTCAAACGACTTACCATTGTATTAAAACTAGAGGCAAGTAACCCTATTTCATCTTCTGATTTTGTCAAAAATTGTTGAGAATAATCATAATTAGCCACAGCCTGTAATTTTTCTTTTAAACGAACAAGAGGCTTTGTGATATAAATTGGAAAGTATAAAATAAAGACAAAAGTAAGCCCAACGCTAAACAATCCTAGTGTGATTATAAATATTGAATTGTTGTCTGCAAACTCTTGAGTATGTGCGCTACGCAACAAAACAGTATTTTTATTTAATTTATAAATAAGCAAGATTTGATTTTTAGCCTCTTGATAAACAGGTTCTACTTCGTTTTTATAAGTCTTGATAGACAAATTATTTTTGCCTTGTGCTATTTCAAAATTAGAGATATAAGTAGCATATTTTTGGCGAAGTTTGGCTACTAATTTGGCTTCATTTTGTTCTGTAATATTAGAGGCTTGCAGTTCGAAATTATTATTAAAATTATCTTTAGCTTCCTTATATTTCTTTGTTGTTTGTAATGAATAATCAGGATTATATAACATGGTTTGTTGTGCTTCTCTTGTTTCATCAAGAGCATTAAGCATCTGAACAGTATAATCTATTGAAGTAAAATTATCAGAGAGAATCTCCTCCGAGCTTTTGTCTAATTGATATACAGCATACCCACCAACCACTGCAAGTAGTGAAATCACTCCAAACAAAGTTATTAGTCCGACAAAAAGTTTGGTACGCAAGCGCATAAAAAATAATAGATTTGAAAAATGGTAATTTAATTTTATAACTATATATATTCATGTCTTGTGCCGAAATCTAAATGCATGCAATAAAATATTAAAAAAACAGCCTTTAAAACACATAATCCACTTTCTTGTAAAAAAAGGACAACAATAGAAAGAAACTCAACCCTACCAAAATGAAAAAATATTTTTTCATTTTGGTAAAGAAATAATAGAAATAAATCTTTTGTTGAAGCAATAAAAATGAATAAATACGTGCAAAATCATAAAATGCAATATTTTCATTACCTTTGTTAAACAAAACAATCTTATATTTTGCTTATCTAATCAAAAAAACAGAATATTATATTTTATAATTTTCTGTGTCTATACAAATAGTTACAGGACCATCATTGAGTAAATCTACTTTCATATCTGCTCCAAATTCTCCTGTTTGTATAGGTTTTTGCAATTTTTCTTCTATTGCTTTTATCATCTGTTCATACAATGGAATCGCCAGAGTAGCAGGAGCAGAATCGCTAAAAGAAGGACGATTTCCTTTTTTTACATTGGCATATAATGTAAACTGACTGACAAGCAATATATCAGCATCTAAATCTTTTACTGAAAAATTCATTTTATCATTTTGGTCAGAAAAAATACGTAATCCAACGATTTTTTTACTAAGCCATTCAATGGTTTTTGGTGTATCAGTAGCCGAAATACCTAAAAATATCAGCAAACCATCTTTTATTTCACTAATTACTTTGTCTTCTACTGTTACAGAGGCTCGTTTAACTCGTTGAATTAATGCTATCATATTCTAATAAATATCAATATTTTGATAAAATTTTAAATTATTTTATTTTGGGATAAAATTGGTCTAAGGTAAATATAATTTTATTTTTGTAAAAATAAATAGCCTTATCACAATAAGTTGAGTAAGAAGTTATTTAAGAATGGCTATTTTTAAACAACTTCTAAATGAATAATTACACAAAAAATTAATATTCATTAATTTTGTAGCATTAAATAGTATCACGGTTATTTTTGTATAAAATGTTTTTGTGCATTCATTTGTTTACAAACGAATATAAAACTTCCTCAAAAACATCAAGGTTCAGTTTTGACAAGCTGAACAGACATAGCAAGAATCAATCGTGATAATCTTTATTATTTACACTCACTTTTTGTAATTTATTATCTATTATCAAAAAAATATTAATCATGGCAAAACTACATCAATTCGAAACTATAAAAAAAGACCTAAAAACATTACGCTCTCATGAAGCAAAACTAGCTCATTTTATGAAACTAGACGACCAAGGAGGGCAAATAAGCTATATGCAACCCAGTATTATGGGAAATGGCGAATATGGAACACAAATTCGTTTTTATATTCGTGTAGATGAGCTTTATTATTCTGCTTTACTTACTCTTCCAAGTGCCAAAAATGTACAAAAAGTACTAAAAAAGGTATGTAGAAAAGGCTTTAAATTTTTAGAAAAAAATGAAGATGATATACGAATAGATTTTTTGGACATCAAACACCCCGACGACCTCCTAACAGTACACAAAAGAACTTTAGAAGAAGTCTGTAAAGATAATAATAACTGGAAATAAACTGTTTTGATGGGTTAATCACACCAAAAAATATTCAAATTAGGTGCGATTAACCTATAAAATCATAGAAAGAGCTACCCTGTTATTTGTTTTTGTTAGGGTTAATCCAAATCATTTTTAATAATGAAGTTAGTTTGGATTTTAATTCTCTTCTATCAACAATAAAATCTAAAAAACCGTGGTCTTTTACAAATTCTGCTGTTTGAAAGCCTTTGGGAAGGTCTTTTCCAATCGTTTCACGAATTACTCTAGGGCCTGCAAAACCAATAAGTGCATCAGGTTCGGCAATATTAAAATCTCCTAACATAGCAAAACTTGCCGTTACTCCTCCTGTGGTTGGGTTAGTAAGCAAAGAAATATAAGGAATTTTGCCCTCTGAAAGTAAAGATAATTTTGCTGATGTTTTAGCCATTTGCATAAGTGAAAAACCAGCCTCCATCATGCGTGCGCCACCCGATTGAGAAATGACAAGCAAAGGAATACGGTTTTCTAAGCAGTAATCGGCAGCACGAGCAATTTTTTCTCCTACAACAGCTCCCATAGAACCTCCAATATACTTAAAATTCATTGCTGTTATCATAAAATCAATACCATTCATTTTGCCAAAAGCACTTTGAGCAGCTTCATTGACACCTGATTTTTCATTAGCTGCCTTAATTCGCTGTTCATACGTTTTGGTATCCTTAAAATTTAGAGGGTTGAGAGGAGTAAGGTTCGTATTTATTTCTGTATATTTTCCCTCATCAAATAAAATCTCAAAATATTGTTGGGGAGTGATAGTCAAATGATAATTATCATCTGGACAAACCCAGTTATTTTCTTTCAATTCTTTTTTAAGAATAATTGTTCCACTAGGTGTTTTGAACCACATATTCGGAGAATCACGCTTTTCATTGGTAGGCGTGGTAATATTTTTATTTTTTCGATGAAACCAAGACATAGTAGGGAGTAATTTTTTAGTTGAATATTACAAGGAATCGAAAGGCAAAGTTAAACAATTCTATTTAAAAATAATTATTTCAAAATAAAGGTTATTGTATCTTCTCAAAGGTTCATTCAATTATTAAAATAATTTTATGCTTATTCTGTTAGAAGTTTTGTCTTATTTGACCTTGCGCAGTTTTTGGGAGAGTATAAATAACAAACGACATTTCATTTTTAAGACTCTACTTCTTTTTTTATTTTTCTTGTGTTGTTTCTGTTCGTTGAAGTTTGAAAGTAAATTGAGTTCCTTCTCCTATTTTACTTTTAACACTTATTTTAGAGTTATGTTTTTCGATGATATGTTTCACAATAGCTAAACCCAAGCCAGTGCCTCCCTCTTGTTTCGAACGGCTTTTTTCTATTCTATAAAAACGCTCAAAAATCCGTATCAGATGTTCTGCTTCAATTCCATTTCCATCATCTTTTATACTGATTTTTAAGTTTTTTGTGGTTTGGATAAGCCTTACTATTATTGTTCCATTTTCTTTTCCATATTTAATTGCATTCATAATTAGATTTATCAAAACTTGCCTAATACGGTTGTAGTCAGCATAAACATAAATTCCTTCTTCATACTGACTAACCAATTTGAGTGTAACTCCACGTTTTTCGGCTTTACTTTCAAGCTGTTCGAATACTTCTAAAACCTGCTCTTGCATTTCATATTCCTCCAGACGCATCGTAATATCCCCCGATTCTATTTGAGAAAGTGTCAATAAATCTTCCACTAAAGCAGCCAGAGCCGTCAAACTTCGTGCAGCTTTTCCCAAAAATGAATAACGCACATTTTTATCATCAACAGCACCATCAAGCAGGGTAAGAATAAAACCTTGTGCCGAAAAAATCGGTGTTTTTAGCTCATGAGAAACATCTGCAATAAATTCTCTTCGAAATGCTTCCATGCGTTTGAGTTCATCAATTTCTTTTTGTTTTTCTCCTGCGTATGCTGTAATTTCTTGATTTACTCTTCGAATAGGGTTGGCAGAAGGGAGAAGTTCAGAAGAAGGAGGCACAAATTTAAAATCCTTCTTTTTTATTTTTGATAATTTACTATAAACATTATTAATTTCCTTAAAGATAAGAAATTCAAATGCAATATAAATTAATATAAAAGAAGATGAAAAAGAAACCAAAAAGCATACAGATAAAGCAACAGAACTAACATCAGGAATCAAAGACAAAAAAGCACTTGTTACACTACTTACCAAAAGAGAAAGTATAATTGCAACAGCTCTAGCACTTACCAAAGAACGTTTGATAGCATTCATCAATCTATCAAAAATGCTTTGGCTTTTGGTTTCTTGTATCAATTTATTTGTTTTTATTATCATACAATTAGCCTAAATGATTTTTATAGAAACAGGTTATTTTGTACAATTTTGATAATTACATTTCATCAGGCGACATAAATTTATACCCAACTCCCTTAACAGTTTTGATATAATTATCACCAATTTTTTCTCTGATTCTTCGAATATGAACATCAACAGTACGAGCCAAGACATAAACATCTTGCCCCCAAATATTTTTCAATAAATCCTCACGATTATACACCTTATTTGGGCTTTGAGCCAAAAAGTAAATAAGCTCAAACTCCTTTTTGGGAAGCGCAATCAATTCGCCCTCTTTTTGTAATGTATAGCTTGTTTTGTCGATATATAAATCCGAAATTTCAATGACTTCATGTGTTTGTGTTTGCTGTTTTTTAAACTCCCTACGAAAAAGGGCATTAATACGGCTCATCAAAGCACGAGGCTTTATTGGTTTGTTTAGGTAATCATCTGCACCTACATCAAAAGCTGCCACTTCAGAGTATTCTTCAGCACGAGCAGTCAGAAAAATGATATAAGAATCTATCATATCAGGCATTTCACGAAGCTGACGACAAGTTTCTACACCATCCATTTTAGGCATCATAATATCTAAAAGAATAAGCTCAGGTTTAAAAAATTCAGCTTTTTTTATGGCTTCTTCGCCATTAGAAGCAACCTCTACTTCATATCCTTCACGTTCCAAATTATATTTGAGTAAATCCAAAATATCAGGCTCATCATCTACGACAAGCACACGGTTATTATTCGGCATGAGAATGGGTTATTTTTTTGATAGATTAGAAGTAAAATTAGCATTTATGAATCAAGACTCTTTATACTTTTTGAAATTTAAACCAAAATATACAAAAAATGCCTCTATTCTTTTATGCTTTTGCAAAAATAAAATTTATCAATCAATTTCTATAAAAAAATGTATAAATTTATTATGAATTTTAATAATATGATTAAGTTCGAAGTTTTCAAAAATCAATAACTAAAAAAATGACATAAAAAAAACCATTTTAGAAATAAATCTAAAATGGTTTGTGTCAAATTAATGACTTAGTAGCGAGAACAGGACTCGAACCTGTGACCTCCGGGTTATGAGCCCGACGAGCTACCAACTGCTCTATCTCGCGCCGTAATTGGTAACAATCAAAGTTTATTTACCCTGATTGTCTTACAAAGGTACGAAAATATTTTTAACTTGCAAATATTTACACAAAAAAAGTAATTATTTTTTGTAAAAAGTGTAGATTATAAGTTTTTATCAATTTAAAGGGGTTTTTTGAGCAAAAAATAGTAATTATACTAAATAATTCTATAAAAAAAGCGAACTTTGTGCTATGAAAGAACTTGACTTAGATGCTATTCTGAATGGTGGCAAAGAATCTGAAAACCATAAAGCTGGATTTGTGGCATTAGTTGGAAAGCCAAATAGTGGCAAATCTACACTCATGAATACTGTTTTGGGTGAAAAATTAGCCATCGTAACACACAAAGCACAAACTACTCGCCATCGAATAATGGGAATTTTGAATAGTGAAGACTATCAAATAGTATTTTCGGATACCCCCGGTATTATTTCTCCAAAATATGAGCTTCATGAAAAAATGATGCGTTTTGTAGAAAAATCATTAGAAGATGCCGACGTAATTTTGCTTGTAACATCGCTTGATGAAAGTCACGATGAAGAAGATGCTATCCAAAAACTTAAAAAAGTATTAGATAAAAAGAAAATACCTCTTATTGTTATTTTAAATAAAACTGATTTGGTAAATCAGGAAATTATCGATACAAAAATAACTCGCTGGAAAGAGGTGCTAAACCCACAAGAAATCTTGCCTTTATCTGCTTTAGAAGGTTTTGAAGTAAATGATATTTTGGAACAAATTCTAAAATATCTACCCAAACACCCTGCTTATTACGATAAAGAAATGCTGACAGACCGTCCAGAACGTTTTTTTGCAGCCGAAATTATTAGAGAAAAAATATTTTTAAATTATGACCAAGAAGTTCCTTATTCTACCGAAGTAGGGGTTTTAGAATTTAAAGATACACCCAAAATACTGCGCATTCATGCCGAAATCCATGTGGAAAGAAAATCTCAAAAAGGAATTTTGATAGGCAAAGATGGCAGCGCACTCAAAATTATTGGTACAGAAGCTCGTTTGGATATGGAAGCTTTTTTTGGCAAAAAAGTTTTCTTACAGCTTTATGTACGTGTGAGCGAAGATTGGCGCAAAAAAGCAAATAAATTAAATTGGTTTGGCTACAAATAAAACAAGGCTAATTCAGCTTTTAGAGGTAAGAGTTAATGATGATAAAATTCAATTTCTACTTTCTAAGTAATTGGACTTACATTATTTACATCTAAAAATATAGCTTATATTTTGTTTAATTGCATCTTTAGGTCTGACTTAGACAAAATAAGCCTTTCAAAATACTTATTTTAAATAAAAAATAAGATTAAATAAGTTTAGTTTTGCCAAACTACATATTTCCTAATATTTAATCCCTAAATCCAAAAAAATGAAAGATTCTAATTTCCGTATTCCGACTAATCATGCTGATGAAAATGTAAAGATAAAAGTAACTGGTTCGTTGGCTTCTGTGCAAGAAAGTGAGCGTCAGCTTTCCAAATTTGTCATTGATGAAAAAAATTATTTTGTACTTACTCAAAGTGATATTGACAAACTAGAAGAAGGTGGTTTTGGCGTAAAAGGCTATGCCGTTTGGGTATTCGAAAACGAAGCCAAAGAAGAAAATTATGTTGGAAAAATGATAAATATAGGTGGTAAAGAACCCCAAATGGAAGCTAAAGATGAGCATCAAAAGGCTGTATTTTTGGTTTTGGATACAATCAGAGAATGGATTAAAAAATAATTATAATTAAATTATAAATGCGTAAAAATAGCTTTATTTTCTTGATGGTTGCTTTTTTTTTCAACCTTCTATCGGCTTGTCAGTCTGATACGAAGCAGTTTGTCGAAACGTTACCTCCTTTGCCTGATTCGGTTACTACAATTATCTCAAATCAAGTTCAATTTCTTAATCAACAAATTGAGAAAAGTGAAGCAACAGACAAGCAAGAAAATACAGCTCATTATTATTACAAACGAGCTGCCTTGTATTTATCGTCTGGAAAAGAAAATATTGCCTTAGATGATATTGAACAAGCAATTTCTTTGGATAGCACAAAAAGTAAATATTATTTTGCTCTTGCACAAGCATATCAACAAAAAAATGAACCTAAAAATACTCTTAAAGCTGCTCAAAAGGCAATAGAGTTAGGTTTTACAGATTTAGAATTGTATCGTTTGTATGCTTATTCTGCTTTTAATGAAAAAAAATGGTCAGAATCGTTGCTTGCCTTTGAAGAAATTGCCAACCGAACAGGAGAAAAAACAGAAACACTTTATTATCAAGGAATAATTTGGAATAAAAAAAATGACACCACAAAAGCAATGTCATTTCTTAGAAAAGCTATCGAAAAAGACAGTACATATATTCCAGTTTATACTGAAATTATCAAAATTTATAATCAATCTAAGCTCCCAAAAAATGCATGGAAAGAAGCTCAATTTGCATTCGCAAAAACAAATTTTCATTCACCAAACAAAATAATTAGTACATCGGACAACAAAATTCGTTCTCAACTTTCTCTTCATTATGGAAATACTTGGAGTAATTTAAGAAAACGGGATAGCTCCATTGTCTGGTATAGAAAGGCAATCAAACAGGATTCTACACTTACCCAAACGGCTCTAAAAGTTGGGATTTATATGTTGGAAAAAAAATATTATCCTCAAGCTGATTATTATTTCAAAAAAGTAGTTTCTCAAAATACAGCACAACATACAGCCAATTATTTATTAGGATTTTTGTATGAATACAAACTATTTGTTCCTCAAGACAAATTAAAACGTCTGAAAATAGCCAAAAAATATTTTAATAATGCTTATAAAACCGATACTTTAAAGTCAGATTACAAGGAATCTCTTACCAGAATAAAAAGAAAAATAGAACGAGAAGAATATAAACGAACTCCAGAATACGCCGAATATCTACAAAGAATGCGAAGAAAAGAACGACACCGACAAGATTCTATTAGCAGACTTATTTTATCCAATCCTATTTTTTAGACACTCAAGAAAGAAAGAATTGTAGTGGTGTTGTAAAAAGTATGATAAGTTATTTGGTTGTTGGTGTCGCTTCGCTAAAACACCAACAACGGCATTGTGTGTAGTTTTTAGTTGTATAATTTTGCTATTCTAAAACGCTTTAAAAAAAATCATACTTTGTGTAACACCACCAATCATCTAAGTTAATTTAGAAAATCAATCTTTAAATATCTTTACTAGAATTATGCTAACAATGATTATTACAATCATTGTTCCGTACATAAGTGGTTCTACGTAAAGATATTTTTTGTATTTCTGATACCAATTTTGGAAAGATTTTTTCATTCTTTTTTGTATTATTTTTGGTTCTCTGGCAATTTTTGTATTTACCTTTATTATCAAAAATTATCTTGTGTTTTAAATGAGTTTGTACTGAAAGTCTGACCAGTTTAAGATAAGCATTTGCAGCACTGAAAAAACTTATTTTGCCAAAATCAGACCTACGGTACAGACTTAAACAAAATACAAGATAGAATTATTTTTACATCAAAAAATATAAAAGTGCAAAAATTGGCAGAAAACGTTATTTTTTTTCTTCTTCGGCAAAATATTTCTCAATTCGTTTCAAAACAAAAGCCAAAAGGCGAGGAATAAGTAATTTGACAAGCTGAGGTAAAAGAATAGCAGAGGCAATAAAAATTCCCAAATCAAGCACTTGTTCTTGTAATTTGTCTGAAAAATGTCCTGTACTAATAAGCACCCAAATATCTTCAATCAAACGGTAATTGATGGCAATCAATAAAGGAAGAGTAGTCATGAATGCCCAAAAAGTAGCACTTTCTTCTAATTTGGTAAAGAAAAATTTAATATTTTGTGAATGTAATTTGAAGGCATCTTCAAAACAACAAAACCAATCTTCGCCTTTATGTTTCATTGGGTCAGGCACAAAATTAGTAACATCTCCATCTAATTCGATGAGTGTTCGCATAATAAATTTTTCAGTATTTGTGCCATCTTCTGATACATATTCAAACTCTGTATCAATAGTATAAGCTCCATATTTCAAAATTTCAATAAAATATAAAATAAGACGTGGCGCAGCCGAAATATAACCCAAACGAAGGTCTAGCCATCTTTTAAACTTAATCCAGAAATTTTTTAAAACTATTTGCCACAAAATAAAGTATGAGATATGAGGTAAGAAGTCAGAAATAAAGTATGAAATCAAAAATCAGAAATAAAGTATGAAATATAAATTGGTAATTAGACTAAAGATAATAGAATCTATTTTCATTACTTCATACCTCTTACTTCGTACTTTATTTTATCCAATTCTTTTTGGTTTACTTATCGTATCAATAGGGCTTGAATTTACTTTTTTGCCTGTTACTCCTGTAAAGACTGTTCCTGCAAGCCTAGAAACAGCTTGAAATAAATATTGCCACATTCGGATAGAAGTCATAATAGATGATTCGTGTACTTCTTTTATCATTTTTTGCTCTCTTTCTGGAAAATGCAAAAAACGTGTAGTAATATAAGAAGTAATATCTCCTTCTACTTGAACAACTGTTTGCAGCAACACTCGTTGTGTTCCGATTTCGTTTGCCTTTCTAATAATAGAAATCTGACTTGGATTGAGTTTTAAATCTTTCAAATGATTCAGACGCATTACGGAAAAGTCATTATCACTTTCGATAGGGTCATTTGAATCATTTTGCAAATCTAAGAAAATATCAATCATTTGTTGGCTTTGTCTTATAACACGCTCACAAAGCATTACTCGTTCGTTGAGTACATCAATTTGTAGTTCTGTAAGATGCACACGCTCCAACTCCTGTTTAAACTCATCTCTTTTTATTTCTGCAAAATGCTGAATTTCTAAGAAAGATTCCAAACCAGCATTCAAGTTTTTGAACTCCTTTCGCATCTCTGCACTATCTTTACTTTCTCCAATTTTTGGTTCAATGGGAGAAACTGTATAAGAGATAAGTAATTCACGATAAGCACTAGCAATATCATAAAGCTCCCAACGATGCGAACGAGGCTTACTGCACAATAATTGGTCTTTTACGATAGTATTTACTTCTAATCGTAAAAGGTCATTTCCCAAATTTTTAATAAAATCCTTTTTCATAGAAAATTCTTAACCGAATGAGTAATAAATAAAAGTAAGATGATTTTTGATGATGAATTATTATTTACCTTTCCGAATTAAGCTCTCTAAAAAGGTCAATCAGAGAAGCAATGGCTTGTATATTTCCTTGAATAATCTCGTGTCCTTTTTCTTCTTTGTGTGCATGAAAATTACGCATCCACTCATACTCATCACTTACCAACTCACGGCTAATATGTGTTGTAATATCTCCATCAATCAAATTAATACGACTATTCATGAGTTTGTAATCGGCATCTCTTCGTAAAGAAACCTTTTCATTTACATCTACATCAAAATCTCCTACAATCGTCTTGATTTCTAGGTTTGTCAAGTCCACTACACGCTCTTCAACGTATTTTATAAAATCTTGTAGCTTATTGACATTTGTTTTTTCGATATGATTGACATCTGTATTTGTCGGAACAACTGCTCCACTCCCTCCATTTTCTGGGTTATTTGAATCTTCTAGTGCCATAACTTTTAATGATTGATTGTTAATTTAGAAAAAAAATACTAAAGTGAATGTTTTAAAATCACAAATTATTTATAATCATAATTTTTAATTCGTAATTGTTCTTTATCTATCCGAAACGTGCAAACCACCAAAGATTCCACTTTTTCGTTTACATCTTTCAACAGCAGCCAAACGCTGTTCGATTTGGTTTGTCGTAAAAAGATATTTTATGCTCTCATTGTAAGATTCGATTGCTTTTGAATAGTGCATTTCGATTTCATACATAATTCCATATTCATTATGAATTGTTCCCAAATTAACTCCTTCCATTTTTAGTGCTTCGCCCAAAAGCTTTTTGAGCTGGTCAAATGCTTTTATATTAGAAAGCAAAACAGCATAATTATAATAAACAGCATGGTAATTTGATGTATGTTGTAAAGCTAATTTGTAACACTCTTGAGCATTTTTCAATTCTTGATATTTATTATAATAAATCCAACCTAAATGATTATAAGCTCTACCAAAAGTAGGGTCTTCTCTAAGAATTTGTTGTAACTCTTTTATGGCTTCACCAATTTGATTATTCTTAATCATTTGGTCAGCCTGCATAAAACGTTCGTGTAAATCTGGGTTGATATCAGAAATCATAAAATAAATAGTATTTGAACGTGCATAATAATCAAAATCTGTTTCAAAAACAATAAGAAAAGAATAATTACGAATTAATCCCTAATAATTAATAATTCCAATTTTTTTGTCTTTGAGTTTAACATTAATAAAATTCTTCAAACGGTCTTCGTATTTTTTGCGTGTACGGCTGCTTCTTGCTGGCTCTCCTTCCCATTTTACGAGCAACATAAATGCTAAAGAATCATTTTCAAAATCCGTTTGTCGTACTCTAGCTACACCAATTTCTTTGAGTTCTGGATAGATTGCCTTCAACTCATTCTTAATCACTTCGAAAGGCAATGTATCTCCTCTCGCATACAAAAGCTCTCTCTTCAAATCTTCTATTTCTTTATCTTTTCCTGTAATCACTTCATCTTTTTGCTTGTATGTTCCTAATTCTTCCCTAAATTTTATTTCAATATAACGCTTTGCATTATTCATAACAGTACGTTCTACACGAGTTTCAGAATCGGCTGGTTCTTCGGATTGTACAAGTTCAATATGAATACTATCCTTGCTATCAAAGCCTGTTAGCTTCCACGAATTTTTTACTTTTGTATTAAATTCTTTTTCCAAAGTGAGTAACGAATCATAATTGATATATGTACCAGCTCCAAAACTAATAACACGAAGCCTATAAATGTTAGTCGAATCTAATTTTATCTTCCATTGAACCGAATTCAAATCATAATTTGGGTTGATATTTTCTGTAATAAATGATGCAATCCCCTGATTTCTAAAGTTTTCTGTTAATTTTTTGAATAAAAAAAGTACACTCGGAATAAGTAAAAGAGCAAGAACAAAATATGCTGTTATTCTTGCACGTTTAGCCAAAACAGGACTCAAAACCTCCACATACGGAAATTTCAAAAAACGCACAATCATATAAGTAGAAAGACTAATAAAAACAGCATTAATAAAAAATAAATAAAATGCACCTGCAAAAACGTCCCACTTTCCTGTGGCAAGTCCAAAACCTGCCGTACACAAAGGAGGCATCAAAGCTGTCGCAATCGCTACCCCCGGAATAGCATTGGTTTTTTCGGTACGAGAACCTGCAATAATACCAGCCAAACCTCCAAAAAAAGCAACCAAAACATCTAATAAATTAGGCTCTGTGCGAGAAAGCATTTGGTCAGTCAGAAGCCCTAACGGAGTAATTTTGAAGTAAATAACACTTGTAATCAAAGTAAGAATAATAGCACTCAAAAAATTTCGCAATGATTTTATGAGTGTTTCTCTATCATTAATGGCAGCTCCCAAACCAATCCCCAAAATAGGCGACATCAAAGGAGAAATAAGCATTGCACCAATAATAACAGCAGCCGAATCCAAATCAAGCCCAATAGAAGCAATCATAACCGAACAAATCAAAACCCAAAGATTAGAGCCTTCCAACACAACCCCTGACTTTATACTTTTTACCGTTCCTACATAATCTGTATCAGAAGATAGATGCGTTAGACGAAAGAAAAAATCTTTGACAAACCCCCATGAATCACGCAAGCCATGCTGCCATTCTGGATAATCATGTTTTATGTTTTCTAGCTCAGAATCTTCTAAATTTGGAGGGGTAGATTTTGGTTCTTCATTCATAATAAAATGACTTATGACTTTCTAAAAAATTGTTATCCTGTCTAAATTTTGTTTTTTGTGATTACTAAGGAATGAGAAATAAATAAACGGTCATACTACTAAACATTTTTATTTTGTAACCGTCAATGAGCTTTTCAGCGTCATTGAGGAAGTTCAAATACTAAATCCTCGTTGACGGCAACGCCTCAACGACGATTTAGTCTAGTAGTATGATAAACAGTACAAGTATTTAGATAAACAACTCATAATTAACATGTTGTATTCGTAATTCGTAATCTTTAATTCGTAATCGTTACTAAAATACTGTTTTCTGATTAAGAACCGAAATTTAGGTGCTTTTTAGTTTTATAACAAGTATTATTTTTACTCTTTATCTTTTCTCTTCTGGAATTTGTGTACTCCCATAATATCCCACTTCTACAAACTGTAAGGAATAAAACTGTCCTTGCCAGTCTTGCTCATTTTCTGTTTCATGAGAAAGTAAAGACATTCCTCTTTCATAAATATGAAAAATACTAAAGATAATTTGTTTTTCTGTTTCTTTGTTTAGATAAATGCTATCCTTCATTTCATTAAAATCCCATGTTCCTTTTTTTCCTTTGAAATATTTTGGTGCATTTGTATTGTAGGTTTTGTCTTTTTTGAACTCTACATATTTATCGTGATAAAGCTCATTAGATTCAGTTCCATCTTTTAAATTTTTTCCTACTGCTTGATGCAGCTCCCATGTTTTGACAAACATCTCTTCTAAGGTAAGCTCCCTTTTTTCTTTTTGTGTAGAAGAAGTACAAGACAAACAACCAATCACAAATACAATAGTATAAAGAAAAGCACTAAATTTCATAATATTAGAATTTTGATAAATAGATTTTTAAATACACAATATAGTCTTTTTTACTGACAAAATTTCCGATTTTAGCCATTAAAAAACTCAAAAAAATGATTGGAATAAAACTAGCTATCCTTTCTATCAAAATACTAAATGAATCTATTTTCAATATAGAAAATTAACAACATAAAATTAATAGCATTATGAGCGTAGAACAAGGCAATTTGTCAGTAAATACGGAAAATATTTTTCCAATTATCAAAAAGTTCCTTTATTCTGACCACGAAATATTTTTGAGAGAACTTGTAGCAAATGCAGTAGATGCTACTCAAAAACTAAAACACTTATCTTCTTCGGCTGATTTTGATAAAACAGCAACTAGCGAAGTAGGTGAGCTAAAAGTAAAAGTTTCTTTTGATAAAGAAGCCAAAACAATTACTGTTAGTGATAATGGAATTGGAATGACTGGCGAAGACATCAAAAAATATATCAACCAAATCGCCTTCTCGGGTGCAACAGAATTTGTAGAAAAGTATAAAGATGCGCCAAATAATAAACAAATTATCGGACACTTTGGCTTAGGTTTTTATTCTGCTTTTATGGTTTCTACAAAAGTAGAAATTATTTCTCGTGCTTTTTCAGCAAAAGAAGACGAAGCAGCACACTGGGAATGTGAAGGCTCGACTTCTTATGATTTAGAACAAACAACAAAAGCAGAGCGTGGAACTGATATTATTCTTCATGTTGCAGAAGATTCAGAAGAATTTTTGGAGAGCTTTCGTTTGAAAGGAATTTTGGACAAATACGCCAAATTTTTACCAATTCCGATTGAATTTGAAGGCGAGCAAATCAATGACCCTAGCCCACTTTGGACAAAATCTCCTTCTGAACTCAAAGACGAAGATTATTTAGCCTTCTACAAAAAATTATATCCAATGGGCGAAGACCCTCTATTTTGGATTCATTTGAATGTAGATTATCCTTTTGAGCTAACAGGAATTTTGTATTTCCCTAAAGTAAAACAAGAGCTTACAGCCTCAAAAGATAAGATTCAATTATATAGCCGTCAGGTATTTATTACAGATGAAGTAAAAGAAATTGTACCAGAGTTTCTTACTCTTTTACATGGTGTGATTGATTCTCCAGATATTCCTTTGAATGTTTCGAGAAGTTACTTACAAGCCGATGGAAATGTAAAACGTATTAGTAGTTATATCACTAAAAAAGTAGCTGACAAACTACAAGGGCTTTTCAAAAATGACCGTGAAGGTTATGAGAAAAAATGGGACGATATAGGGCTTTTCGTAAAATTCGGAATGATAACAGATGAAAAATTCTTGGAGAAAGCCGAAAAATTTGCACTCGTCAAAAATGTAGATGGCAAATGCTTTACTTTTGATGAATATAATGAAAAAATTGCGCCTACTCAAACCGATAAAGACGGCAAAAAAGTTTGGTTGTATGCAGCCGATGTACAAAAACAACATACCTTTATTTCTTCGGCTCAAAAGCGTGGTTATGATGTTTTGGTAATGGATTCTATTATCGATTCGCATCTCATTCAGCGTTTGGAAGGAAAGTTAGAAAATGTTTCTCTTCGTAGAATTGACTCCGAAACGGCAGACAAAATTATCGCAAAAGACGAAGTTTTGGAGGCTGTTTTGTCAGAAGCAGACCAAACAAAAGTAAAAGAAGTTTTTGAAAAAATTGTTTCTGCAAATCATACCGTAGAAGTGCAGCCAATGCCAACAGATGAAATGCCCGTAACGCTTACACTTTCGGAGTTTATGCGCCGAATGAAAGAAATGGCAATGTCTGGAGGAGGAGGAATGTACGGAATGAATATGCCAGACCAATACAATGTTATTGTGAATGCAAATCATTCTTTAGTACAAAAAATATTAGATACGACAGATGAAGAAACACAAAAACAAATCGCTCAACAGGCGTATGATTTGTCGCTTCTTTCTCAAAATTTATTGGAAGGACAAGCACTTTCTAACTTTGTGGAACGCAGTCTGAATTTTATGAAGTAAATAAAATATCTATTTCAAGTGTTGATACTTGAAACAGATATTTCAACAAAAAAGCCTTTTCAAATTAATTTTGAAAAGGCTTTTTTGCTATCTGAAAACAAAAGAATCACAAATTATTTATTCTTTGTATTGTTGTAACGACGGCGAGAGTTTGGTGTCTTCAAGTCCAAATCTATTGGAGGACGAACATTTGTTCTTGGTCTTCTACGAGATACTTTTTCTTTATTATTCTCATCTCTAAGACGAGCCAAACGAGAGCTTTCCTTTTTTTCCTCTTTTTGTTTTTCCTCTTTTGAAGCAACAGATGCTTTGCTACTTTCTTGTAGATTTTGATGTAATTTTTCGATTACACTCTCTTTTTGAGGCTGTTCTTTATTTTCATTTGGTTTAGTTGTTATTTCATTTGTTGTTTTTTGTTCAACTACCTCTTTTTGTTTTTGTACATTCTGCCTTTTGGGTTGTTGCTTTTTATTTTGCTGATTTTTTTCAGTAGATGGCTGGTTTTTTTGTTCATTTTTAGATATTACTTGTTCTTTTTCGACAGTCTTTCGAATAGGTCTTTTGTTGCTTCTTGTTTTCCTAGTCGACCTTTTTGGTTTGTTTTGACGGTTTTTCTTAGAATCAGTATTATTTTCTTGAAGTGTATCAACCAATTTATTTTCATTTGTTTGAACTGCATCAGCCTTCACTTCTTGCTTTGTTTCTACAACATTTTGCTTTTTTTCTGTTTGTTGATGTAGCGTTTTTTCGTCTTCTTTTTTATCAGAAATAGGTGTTTGCTTTTTGCGTTGAGAAGCCCTAGCAGGAGGGTTTTGCCTTTTTGTATTTGGCAAATTCTTTGTTTCCTCTTTTTGCGCTTCTATTTTTTTGTCTTGTTGTTTGTTCTTTTTTTCATTTGGGTTTTCTACAACAGGTTTTTGCCTTTTTTTAGGATTAAAATTATTTTTTCGTTCTACTTTTTCTTTAAAATTCTGTTTGTTTTCATTTACAGAATCAACAAATGCTTCTTTCGATTTTGTTTTTTTGGGCTGTTTCTTTTTACCCACATTTTCCATAGCAATTCTTGCTCGTTCGGAACGAGCAGCTTTTTTGATTTGTTCTTTCGAAAGCTGTGGAGTATCTTCTTTTTGACTGCTTCTATTTTTGGTATTTTTCTTAAATTTGGAATCTGTTAGGCTTTCTCTTTTATCCCTACGCTCTACTCTATCCATCAAATTAGCAGGAGTTTTAGGAATTTTATACTGGCTTTTTGTTCCTTTAGAAGCATGAACTTTTGGGTCATAATCAGCTATTTTTTCAGCCGTAATTTTGATACCACTCGGTTTGCTATTTTGGTCATAATGATAACGAATAACATACTCATTGAGAGATTGATAAGTTTGAATATTCTCTCTGATATAAAAACCAATAATACCACGATAAATTTTTCCTTTTTCACAGTTTTTCTGTAAAATTTTGTCATCTATAATAGCAGAACTACAATTTGTACAGAAATGATTTTCTGCCGAAATAATAATTTGAGGGAGCGTATTGGTTGCACAAACAAATGTAACTACCTTTTTTTCTGTTTCAGATTCACATCTAGGACAAGTAGAGGTTTGTTTGATACGCTGTGTGCTATATAAATTTTGAACATGCCCTTGGAAAAGAGTCAGGTTTGTTTTGTCTGCAAATGTTTTTATTTCTTCTTTGCATTCTTCTTCGCTTAGTGAGGTCAGATTTTTCGCTGTTCCACCCAAACCAACGAGTTTGCGTAGCCAATTTATCATAATTACGTGTTTTTTTAATCAAAGATAAGATGTATTATCATTGATATAATAGTTTTAAAAATGTATCCAGAGGATAAAGAACAATTATGAATATAAAATATTGCTCCTAATAGAAAAATGATAGAAAAATAAAAATTGTCTTGGAATAGTTTCTGATTTACTCTTCAATGAATTCTGATATAAAATTCTTTACTGTAATTCTCTTTTTTTAAAATCTTGTTTTTAATATTAGAGTATAAAATATTGTATTTTACTATTCTACTTTCCAAATTTTCTATTGTAGTTCTAATGTTCTAGATATGTATTAATTTGATGTTGTCAAAACTTAGAAATAGTATTTATTTTCTTTTTTTTAATTAAATATTGACTCATTACTATCCTAAAATTTGTGCAAAGTTCGTTAAAATTTTCGATTTAACATTCAATTATCATGAAGAATACGAATTTTTTATTGTATTTCAAACATTTTTTTTACAAAAAAACTAATCTAGTCATAATTTTTTGAAAAGAAACAATTATTTTTTTATAAAATACAAATCATAATTTTTTCATTAAATTAATTAAACTTGACTTCACTAAATTTTATCATTGATTTTTCACACAAACAAGACCCATTTTATGAACACCAACACACTACCTAATGAAGGAAAATTAAACGAAAATGACGAATATCGTCTAATTTTTTCCTACTCTCAAGAACAAGTAAACAAATTTGCAGAAATAACAGGCGATAATAATCCTTTACATCTCAATGAAAACTATGCAGCAAGCACAATGTTTAAACGTCCGATTATGCATGGTTTTTTGGGAGGAAGTATTTTTTCAAGAATTTTTGGGACACTTTTTCCAGGAGAAGGTACAATTTATATGAATCAAACGATGAGTTTTATGCGTCCTATGTTTGTTGATACAAATTATGAAGCCATCACAACAATCGTAGAAATAAATAGAAATAAGCACAGTGCAACAGTAAAAACGCAAGTCAAAAACAAAATAACAGGAAAAATAACTATCAGTGGAGAAGCAGTGATTATCAACCCAAATAGATTATAAAAAACCTAAAATCATCGATTAATATTTATATTGAAGTTGTTTGCTTTTTATTAAATTAAGCCTAAAAAACCGATGTGTGTTCATTTCCTTAGAAGTCTTTTCGTTCAGTTCTAGGAAACTGAACACACAATTTAAAAGTTTAAACAACTTCTTTATTTAGTAGCTTCAAACTTCTTTTTCAAATTGGTAAGCATTTCTTTTGTTGTGCTTTCCATATCATACTCATGTTGCCAATTCCAATCTTTTCTTGCTGCCTCATCAATCACAGAATCCGACCATGAATCAGCAATGGATTGTCTTAATTCATCTATTTTATAACCCATTTCCAAATTTGGAGCGTGTTTTTTTATTTCATTATATAATTCTTTTGGTGTACAATCAAAAGCATTTAGGTTATATCCTTCATGAGTAGATAAGTTTTCTTTTGGAGCGTCCATAAGCTCTAAAGTTGCACGCACAGCATCGGGCATATACATCATAGGAAGACGAGTATTTTCTGATAAAAAACAATCAAAATGAGTTTCTTCAATCGCCTTATAAAAAATATCAACTGCATAATCGGTTGTTCCTCCACCTGGAAGAGTTTTGTAACTAATAAGCCCTGGATAACGCAAAGAGCGCACATCTACTCCATATTTATTAAAATAATATTCACACCATTGCTCTCCTGCTCGCTTGCTAATTCCATAAATAGTTGATGGGTTCATTGAAGTATATTGAGGTGCAGGCGAAGGTGTAGTTGTTCCAAAAACAGCTATCGAACTTGGATAATAGACTTTTTTGAGCTTCTCATGACGAGCAATTTCTAATACGTTCAAAAGCCCATTCATATTAATATTCCACGTCTGAATTGGATTTTCTTCTCCTTTGGCAGAAAGAATTGCTGCTAGATGATAAATTTGTGTAATCTTATATTTTTTTACAATCGTAGCAAGTGCATCATTGTCCAATACATTAAGGATTTCAAAGATAGCATTTTCTTCTTGTGGCTTTCTTATATCAGAAGTAATGACGGCATCTTGCCCATATTTGGTTTGTAAGGCTGCTGAAAGTTCCGTTCCTAATTGTCCATTTGCACCTATAATGAGTATTTTTTCCATTGTGTGTTAATTTTATTTTTTGGTTAAAGAACAAAAAGTCATCAAAATAAAAACACATACTACAAAATATTTTGGCTTTGCCCTCCCCCAATTCCTTTAAAAAAAGGAAGCAATACCTAGAAGGATTGCTTACAGTGAGGGTTTCACTGCTTAGAGAAGAGAGCATTTTTATTTAATAGTATGATACAAATATTAAATTATGGATAGATTATTCATAATTATTGACTCCTAATTGTCCTAAAATCTTTAAAAAAATGTTGTATTGGTTTATTTTTATACAAAATAGGCTAATAAAAAATCAATTACAAAACAAAAAAGGCTTTTCTATTTGATAGAAAAGCCTTTTTAAGATTTTTTGAAAAAAATTGTATTCTCTTTTTCAAAAATCAACCTCATGTTATTCAATTTCTTTAAGTGTAACAAAATTATTTTCATAATTTTGAGAAAATAAAATTGACTTTTCGCCTCCCATAATATTATTTATTTGATTAAAATCAATTTGGTAAGGAGATGAAAAAAAATCATTCAAATCAATTTTTAAAATAATTTTTTTATTTTCTTTTGTACTAAAAATTCCATTTTCATTAACAGTATCAAAACTCAAACTTACTTTTTTATAATTTTGATTTTGTCCAATATGAAAAACTAATGGAATAGAAATTCTTGGATTGGAGTCATTATTATAATATTTTCCTTCCATTACAACAAATTTGTAGCCTGTATTCCAATCCCATGCCATACTATTGCTAATATCCAAATCACCAAAATTATCCAAAGAGGTATTTGTGATAGAATCTATACCAATAGAAAAATTTATTTTATTAAACTCTCCTTTTTTTACCAAAATTTCTCTTTCAAAAGTGTTTTTTTCTCTATTTGCTGAAAACAAATAATATGAATTTTCTACTTTAAAAACTTCATTTGTAGAAATTGATTCAAACTCAAAATTGCTTAAATACAATTTAAAATTTTCTAATAAATACCTTTGTTCTAAATCATTTTGATACTCTTGTAATAGATTTAGGTCTTTATTGCCTACAAAAAACTGAAGTGCTAAAGTTATTTTTTCAGTTTCATCTTTTTTTTTATCTTCCTTTTCAGAACATGAGAAGAAGAAAATTAAAAGAATAAATAAGGGCAAAGAATAGAGTATTTTTTTCATAATTATTCTTTTTTGCTTCTATATTGGTCTAATTTTTTTTGTGCTGTATCTTTAATTTTGCCTTGCATAAAAGAAGTCCAGCCAAATATTTTACCAGACATTCCTAATGCCATTCCAGCCCATTTCCACAAATCAAAATCATCAGTATGACGCACAATTTTTCCATTTTCAAACTCAAAAATGGCTTTTATTTTATTATGAACTATATTACCCGTTTTGCTAAATGGATAAATTGCCTCCCAAGAAGCAGCTCCCAAATTACCAGTTACCTCAATATCTGAAAATGAAATCTTCAAATTTACAGCATTTTCTAATAGCATTCGCCACATATCTTTGGCTTCTTCTCCTTTCAAATTTTTGAAAGCTGGGTCATTAAACACAATGTCATCAGTATAACACTTTGCCATTTTTTCAGCATCTTTATTCATAAATGCAGTATAAAAATCAATGATTAATTGTTTTTTCTCTTCTTTAGAACTCATAATTAACAATAAAATTCAGAGTATAAATTATATATTTTTTATTAAAATGCAAATAAAGTAATTCCAATCGTAATTGGTCTTCCTCCATTACAATCGCAATCTAGCTTATCTTTTTGAAATAATGAATTAAATCCATAATAACCAAATAAATAAAAACTTCCATAACCAATACGTGCTAAAGCACCATAACGCACCTTCGAAACGAAAAAATTATTTTTGGTTTTATCTATAAAATTAGCTCCATCATCTTTATATCTTACTTTAGTAGCTCCTGAAACAGGAATACCAACCTTCCCTCCCAAAGCAAAACGAAGCCCTTTTTTGGTAGGATTTGGAATATAATGAAGCTCTAAAGGAATATCTATATAAGTTACCGAAAATTTACTTTTTATAATTTTATCTTTTTCAAGCTCATAAAATCCTACCTTGTCTTCTCCTAGTACATTTTTTCCTCTAAAAAGACTTACATCATTTTTAAATATATAATTATCTACAGCTAATGAAACCCCAGGTAAAAATTTTAGTTTTTTGTTCAAATCTATATTGCCCAAATAGGATAAATTAAATGACCAAGACCCCCAAACTTTCAAGTTCATTGGTTTAGGCGTATCAAATAAAGTGCTTACTCCAAAATCCATAATAAAATATCCTGGAATAATTTCATCTCGAGTACTGATTATGTTTTTATCTTTATCGATACGCATATCTTGAGAAAAAACACTAGAAATAGAATATAAAAAAGCAAATAGAAAAAGAATACAAGCAAAAAATTTGTTCATAACTAAAAAATTAAGAAATATAAAACAGAGTTGTAAAAACAATGCAAGATAAAAATAATCTTACTTCAAGAGATAACTCAATTTATAGTAACAAGTTTAGAAGCAATAAAAATAAATCTATGAAATGAACAGAATTAATTTGAATTATAAAAATTCAAAAGGCGAAGCGACACCAACAACCAAATAACTTATCATACTTTTTACAACATTACCCTTTTTTTGAGAATATTTATTAAAATTTTATTTAACACAAAAAAGCCTTCATAACTAATTAGTTACAAAGGCTTGTAATTTTGTTTCCAACACAAATACAATATTGTATTTGTCCATATAAAGACGGGCGATGACCTACTCTCCCACGAATAGCGCAGTACCATCGGCGCAATAGGGCTTAACGGCTCTGTTCGGAATGGAAAGACGTGTACCCCTATGCTATAATCACCCTTTATCTATATAAATTGATTTATACAATCAATTCAAATTTCTTAAAAAAAGTTCTTTAACAAAATAAAATGTATAGTATGTTCTAAAAAATATGATTTCCTGTTTGCATATCAGAAAACCTACACTAACAAAAGACTATTGAGAAATTAGTATTGCTCAGCTCCATTTATTTCTAAACGTCCACCTGCAACCTATCTACGTCATCATCTTTAACGTCTCTTAAGGGAAATCTCATCTTGAAGTCAGTTTCGCACTTAGATGCTTTCAGTGCTTATCTGTTCCAAACGTGGCTACTCAGCAATGCAGTTAGCACCACAACTGATAGACCAGAGGTTTGTCCAACTCGGTCCTCTCGTACTAAAGTCAGATCTTCGCAAATTTCCTACGCCCACAACAGATAGAGACCGAACTGTCTCACGACGTTCTGAACCCAGCTCGCGTGCCACTTTAATGGGCGAACAGCCCAACCCT
>CAKZOK010000106.1 GCA_937136415.1 uncultured Cytophagales bacterium
CTAACAGATACCTGTACTATAACACTTCCCAAAAAATTAAAATGGAAAGGAAAAAGTATAGTAGAGGGCGCAAATGCCATTTTCAAAATTGGTGCGCCAGTCTATGTTTTCCTTGGATATGATTATCAATTTGAATTAGTTTTTGAGGGTTTTCTAACTCGTATTGAACCAAAACGCCCTTTGAAATTATATTGTGAAGATGCAATGTACAGGCTAAAGCAAACCGAAGTAAAGGCGTTAAGTCAAAAAAATGCAACGGTCAAAAGTCTTTTGAGTGATTATTACAAAGGAGAATTGAAAGCTATTGATGCTGACTTAGGAAAGTTTCGTATTCAGAATGCAACACTAGCAAATGTTTTTGAGGAATTAGATAAAAACTATTCTCTCAAAACGTTTTTTAGAAATGGAGTTTTGCACGTAGGTACACCGTATTTATTGACTGCAAAGGATAGAAAAAAGGCAAAGTTTGACTTCGAAAAAAATATCATTTCTTCGAATTTGGAATACAAAAGAAAAGATGATATTAAAATCAAAGTAAAGGCAATTTCTCATAATTCAATAACAAATGAGAAAATTGAAGTAAATGAAGGCGATGAAACTGGAGAACTTCGTACCATCAATAAAGTAGATTTGACAAAAGAGCAACTAAAAAAAGAAGCAATTAGGCAAATTGATTTATTGAAATATGAAGGGTTTAGAGGTTCTTTTGACAGTTTTGGAGAGCCGTTTGTTCGGTTTTGCGACATTGTAGAATTAACAGACCCAAACATAAAAGAAAGAAACGGAAGCTATTTTGTAAAGTCTATCAATTATTCTTTTGGAATGAATGGATATAGACAAAATGTAGAAATTGACAAAAAAGTATCTTAACAGTTATCAGTTACCAGTAATTAGTTACCAGTTAAATACAATGACTTCTATAAAACAAAGTATAGAGAAACTAACAAATAATGGCAATACGGAAGTAGAATCATTTTTAGCAACAGTTAAAAGTGTAGATAAAGAAAATCGTCTTTGCGATGTGCAGCCTTTGGAGGGTGCAGAATTGTTTGATGTAAAGATTTGTGCTGTTCAATTAAAGCAAACAAACGGTTTTTGGCTAATCCCTAAAAAGAACAGTCAAGTAGTTGTTACGATGATTGGAGCTAATGCAGGTTTTGTTAGTATGTTTTCAGAAGTAGAAGAAATTTATTTACAAACTTCTGAAAATGATAACGGTGGGCTTGTCAAAATTACACATTTAATGGAGCGTTTGAACACCATTGAAAGCACAGTTAATACGGCTTTAAATATGATTAAAACGCATCACCACCCAGCTAATAATACGCCTGCGCCAATGCTTGTTACACAACCAACTAGCGCAGGAACAACAAATAGAATTGATTTAGAAAACAAAAAAGTAAAGCACTAATGAGAAAAGATATTTTATATAAAAAAAATACTCATGAACCTGTTATTTTTAATGGGGATTTTGATGTTGATGATTCTGAAAATCAAGAAATTGAAACCATTTGTTTTTCTCAAAAAGGGGATTTTAGAGAATTTCCTTTGTGTGGAGCTGGTCTTCGCAAAAGCCAAAACGCACCTTTGAACGCCGAGTTTTTGCGAAGGGTTCGTTTGCAATTAGAAAGGGATAAAATCTTTCCTAAAAAAATATCTATCACGGACAATAATTTAAAAATTGAGTGATGAAAGTAATAAAGGTAGAGGAAGGACAAAATATAATAGACATTGCTATTCAAGAGTACGGAAGTTTTGAGGCTGTTTTTCAGTTATTGGAAGGCAATCCAAATCTTGAAAATTTGAATGTTTTTTTAGAAAACGAAACCGAGTTGCTCATTTCAAAAACTGCACTTGATGAAAATGTAGTTATTAAAAATGAGTATAAGAAAAGAAAGTATCGTGTTAGAACAGGCGATACATTCCCTGTTTTGACGCAAGATTACGAACTAAATGATTACGAACTAAATGATTACGAATAGCTCAATTATTAATTACAATTATGAATATTCAAGAATTAAAAAATAAAATAGCTTCTTTTATCAAAGGTGCGAGTACAGGAAGTAGCGAAAAAACAAAAGCCATTGACCACCGAGAAGTACTGACTGATGTAGTTGTCATTTTGAATGACAAAATAGATTCTTTACAAGGTGGTGCGCAAGGCGAACAGGGCGAACAGGGCGAACAGGGCGAACAGGGCGAACAGGGCGAACAAGGCGAACAGGGCGAACAGGGCGAACAAGGCGAACAAGGCGAACAAGGCGAACAAGGCGTGCAAGGCGTGCAGGGTGAGCAGGGTACGCAAATACACGTAATGCAAGGCGTAGCTGATGCGATTGGCAATGTTGTTTTTAACCATACCTTTGGTGTAGCAAAAATTATTGTGCTAACGGTGTCTTTTTTAAATGAAAATAACAGTGGTGTTGTTTATAAATCGGACTATATAGTATTGCCTAACGACGGCTTTTTTGCTGTTGGGGGATTTTCAATTGGAGAAGTGGTATTAGTTTCATTTATAACTTATTAAATAAATAAAATGGCACGAACAATACAAGAAATTCAAGATGAGATTTTAGCAGCAAAATCACAACATAGTGAGTTAGATATTTTATCTAGTAATTCACAGGTCAGTATTTGGCGTTTGTGGGTGTATGTTGTGGCTGCTAGTATTTGGACAGTAGAAAAGATTTTTGATTTATTGCGTTTTGATATTGATGCTATCAATGCAGCCAATGTTATTGGTTCGGAGGCGTGGTATGTAGAACGTGCTTATGAATTTCAGTACGGCGATATTCCTGTTATTGATGAGGGGCGTTTGGTGTATGATTCTATTGATGAATCAAAACAAATTATCAAACGTGCAAGTATTGTTCGTTTGGGTAATGAGAATGCAAATGCTATTATAAAAGTAGCGACCATAGATGAGCAAACGAATGAATTGAGAGCTTTAGATACAAATGAAATAACTGCTTTTAATGGCTATATAAGAAATTTGATGTTTGCAGGTTCTTTTATAGGAACACGTTCTTTACCAGCAGACTTTTTAAAGTTGTATGCTAAGATTTATTACAATGCCATTTATCCATTACTTGAATTAGAAGTGCGTGTTGCTGATGCCATAAATGAACATATTGCAAATGTTCCTTACGATGGTAAATTCTTTTTGATTCGTTTGATAGATGCAATTCAAAATGTAGAGGGTGTTAGTGATATAGAAATCATAAATTTTCAAGGCAAACCAGACTCGCAGGGTAGTCAATGGCAGCCCACACAACGGATTTATATCACACAAGCAGGGTATGCAAAAATAAAAGACGATGAATATCCTCTGTTAGATGATACGCAAAATAACATAACAGGAACTTTAACTTTTATTGCAGAAACAAACCAATAATTTTGAATAGATATTTATTACATATTGAATTATTAGTAAATCGTTTACTACCAACAGCTATTAAGAAGGTTGCTTTTTGGAGGGTTTGGCTTGCTGTTTTATTAAGTCCTTTACAAAGTCTTCATTCTCGTTTTTTAGTCTATGCACAACAAGCAAGAAAAGAAGCATCTTATAACAGTCAGACGGCAGTTTTTGAGTTTCTTTTGAATGAACGATTTAATAATAGTCAAGAAGGAATTTTTATTGATAATGTGTTTTTTAATCTGACTATTGCACAGGAATATCGTTTTTATATAAGTGAAAATGGTTTTGGTTATCCTTCCAATTATTGGAAATTTTTAAGTGAAGGAAATCCTCAAAATTATTCTGTATTTCAAAATGAGCTATTCAGTTTTGGAGCTACTTTTATTGTAAATATTCCTATTGCTTTGCAGGGTGTTGTTGATGAAAATGAATTGAAAGCTGTTATTGATAGATACCGATTAGCTGATAAAACTTACCAAATTATTTACTACTAAGAACTATGAAAAAATTACAACTTTACACAGGTGGACATCCAAATAGTCTTGATGACTATGAGCATATACAGGAAGGTCATATTGAAAGTTTAAATGCTGTTATCGCTGGTCTTATTTTTCCGAATGCAAAAACTATTTTGAGTGGTTGTGAGTTTGATGGAACAGCACTTACGGAAGGAACGGTATTTTACAACAATGAAGTTTTTTATGTAGAAGCGCAAAGTATTACAGCATCTGTAAATGACGTTTGGTTTGTGGTAGAAGAAACGGTACGAAACAATACAGATGTTACGTATTTGGACACCAACCAAAGAAGTGTTCATGTAGAACGAAAAGCCAAATTACAAGCTGGTGGTGGCGATGTTCAATACAATACTGTTTTGAGGTTAGAGGATATTTTATATTCTCGTTTGGGTATTGCTAATTTGCATTATACTAAAGCTCAAATAGATAACTTTTTTGGAGCTTTTCGTAATGGTTACGACCCTACTTTTAGAATCAATCCTGTTAATAGTCATTTGGAATGGTCGTATGCTTCGCCTTCGCATCCTAACGCAAGTGGTTCTACTCAAAACCCTTGGCGAGACTTAGGTTTGCCAATTCAATACTTTTTGAGTGGTAGTGGTTTGTTTCAAGCTACTATAAATACACCTCAAATTTTACCTCTTGCATTCAATCAAACTGCTTTTGTGGAATTTGGAAATGAAGTTGAAGATGGTGGGGGTGCTTTTAATCTTAGTCGTTCTTATACTATTCCTGTAAGTGGGACGTATGAGTTTGGTTTAGACCAGGTTGAATTGGAGTTAGTGAATGATATTGTACCAAATCAGAATGGTAGTTATTGGGTGCAACAGCGTTTGACTTTGGAGATATGGCGTGATAATCAACCTTTGTCTGGTGCAGGTGTTACGATAACAAACGGAGGAGCTGCATCGGCTCAACTTGATATAGATACCAATGGCTCTCATCCGTATGAAATAGAAGATGCCGTTGGTACTCGTTATAATTTTAGTGGAGATTTGAGACTTAAAGCTAATTTTGTAGCAGGGGAGCAAATTACAGTTCAAGTGAAAGCAACAGTTAATACCAATCAAAATCAAAATGGTATAACCTCACAAATAAAATCAGAAATATTAGAGAATGGACGTGTTGCATATAGAATAGTTGCAGGGCGTTTTTATAAAGTAAATTAAAATGAATGTAGATTATTTAAAAGGTTTAAAAACACACCTTTCAGAAGGCAAGGGTTATGCAAATTCGAATTTATCGGATTTATTAACTCTTAAAAATAGCCTTATTGATATGCTTTATAGTTGTGAATCGTACTCGCCAAAAGAATTTGAATTTTGGTTTGAGGTAGAGGCTGACAAAAAGGCATTATTTGATAAATATGTAAAGCCTACTTTTTTAATTATTGAAAATGTAGATTTAGATATAAATGAGCGTTCGGATTTGATTTTGCATAACATTTTTTTAGAGAGAATACGTTTAAAACGCCCTACTTTTTTGCATATCAACGATGTTGATGCAAGTGCAAATACGTATTCTAGTGTGAGAACAATAGAGCCGTTTTTGGCTGATATGATAGTTCCTTTGTAGCAACAAAGTTTAATGACGAAGCTCGTGCAAGATTGATTTTGCGTTGGGAGGAGTTAGAAAATCGTAAAACGAATCTCATCAATGATAGTCGTCAAGATATTGTTGTTTTGTTGGAGCAATTTATTTTAGATGTTGGGAGTGCGAATAAGGCATCAGTCGCTTTAAAGATTGTTTCAGCATCTACAATAAGCCACATGACACAAGGTAAGTGGGAAAAAATAGCCGATACAATGTGGAGGAATGTAGAAAGTAGTATCAAAAATTGGTATAAGCTGCGCCAAATACCAGCCGAAACATACAAAGATGTTTTTGCTCTTATTGTAGAAAACAATCATTTGCCTACTCTCAAATCAAAATTAATTCATTTTATAGCCAAATCTAGGGGCAAAGAAATTAAGGATATTTTAATTGAATATCATAATTCGTTAGATGAAATGGAGCGTAAAATGTAAATCGGCTTAGTTGTCAAAACAAAAATTCAAATCCTTAAAACGGTTCTTCTCTACTTTGGGAAGAACCGTTTTTTGGTTTTAATCAGTGATTAAAATAGTTTTAAAGTGTGTTTGAATGGTATTCATCAATTTGCTTTTGGTAACCATTATAGCTACAAATTTGAAGATTCTGAGTTTGATACTGATTTTTCGGATAGTATAGAATGTTTTGATGAGTTAGAAAAAGGATATAAAAACTATATTCCTAATTTTCAGATTCATTCACTCTTAAAGAACGATAGACACGCCTTTGAGGTATTAATTAAGTATTCGCCTAATCTACTATCTAAGTTGAGTTCGTGTTTACTTCCTCCTTATCGTAAACCACACGTTATTAAGGCTAATTTGAAGTTTGGTAATGTATTGTTGGCTGGGCGTTGTGGTTCGTGTTACAAGTGTGCTTTAGAGTATTATCTTGCTCACGAAGCTAATGTTTTGAGTGTAGAGTATAGTAGCGAGTATTTGAATAAATGCAAGCGTATATTAGCTCAAAAAAATGTAGATTTGTCCTAACAAAACAAACACTATCTACTTATACAAAATATGTAGATAGTGTTTTTTAAAAAACGTATATTTTGAAAGCGTGTTTATATTTTGCATCAAAAATTTCTAGTAAATCTTTAAATTCGTCTTGATTTAGACCACTAAGACTCCTAAATTTGGAATCTGCTTTGGGAATAGTTAAAATTGTATTTCGCATTTACAAAAATAACTTTTTCAAAGCAGTTTTTTTTGTAAAACAGAACATGTGAAAACAACCGTGATAACGTTTAATAAACGTTCTGTTTTTAGGTCAATAAATTTGTTTTTAGTCATTTTTTTGCTTCTCTGACAATTTTGCCTTTTTAATATTTTTAAACATAAAATTAATTCTATCTTGTGTTTTAAACTGGTCAGACCTTCGATGCAGACCAATTTAAAATACAAGACAACTGTTTTAGAAAGAAATTTTATCCCTTTTGACCTCCAAAACCTCCTCACAAACTCTCTCAATCATTTCTTTAGAAATGTCTAAATGTGTAACAATTCTGAGCCATTCTTTTCCAAAACTAGAAACCAAAATTCCTTTTTTACTTAATTCATTTTTAAATTTTTCAGAAGAATAATTTTCTTCTATTCTGAATAAAACAATATTTGTTCCTTCAAAAATTACTTCTTCTACCAGTTTGTTTTGCTTTAAAGATTCGGCAATTTTGCCAGCATTTTGGTTGTCTTTTTTTAGTTTTTCTATGTTGTTATCAAGGGCATAAATTCCTGCTGCTGCCAAAAAACCAGATTGACGCATTCCTCCTCCCAAAACTTTTCGCACTCGTTTTGCTTGATGAATTAATTCCTTATTTGCCACCAAAACCGAACCCACAGGCGCACCCAATCCCTTCGAAAGACAAACCGAAATGGTGTCAAAATATTGTCCTAAATCTTTTGCTGACTGATTTCTATACACCAAAGCATTAAAAATTCTTGCTCCGTCTAAATGAAGTTTCAAATCATTCTTTTTACAAAGCTCTGAAATAGCCTTTATTTCTTCCATTTTATACGAGCTTCCACCAGCTTTATTGACTGTGTTTTCTAAAGCCACAACTCTTGAGCGAGGAAAATGAACATCATCGGGCAAAATCTCTTCTTCAATCATTTTGGGAGTCAAAATTCCTTTTTCTCCTTGTAAAAGCCTAACCGAACAAAACGAATTGTAGGCAATTCCCCCTCCTTCATATTGGTAAATATGCGAACGAATATCACAAATAATATCATCTTGAGGCTGTGTTAGTATTTTGAGCGCAATCTGATTTGTCATTGTTCCCGAAGGACAAAAAAGGGCAGCTTCTTTGCCAAAAAGTGTTGCTATTTTTTGTTCTAGTTCTTTTACGGTTGGGTCTTCGTCCCACACATCGTCACCTACTTTTGCATTCATCATGGCTTCTTTCATTGCTGGGCAAGGAAGCGTAAAAGTATCGCTGCGAAGGTCTATATTTTTGTTATTCATTTTTCAATTTGGTAGGATAATTTTTGATTTAAAATTTTTGCTCTAAAACAGTAATTAAAGGTGCGTCTTGGATTCGTTTTTTTACAAAATCAATGTCTTTGATATAAATTGTATTATGATTTCCTAAAGAGTCTATTTCTGTAAGTTCTCTTTTTATAGGATTGTAAGAATAAGGTTTATATCCCCAATTTTCTAATTTTTGGTGGATTTTTGATTCGTCATAGCCATATCTATCTCCAGAACCATTTAATTCAATAATGATAGCTTTTTGTAAAGGAGATGCAAAAATAGTTTCGCCACCATTTATAACTTCAGTTTCAAACCCTTCTACATCTATTTTTACTAAAATAGGAATTTTTATTGCTATATCATCTAATTTTTCAATCAAAACATCAATTCTTTGGTCTTGTGGGGTTTCTTCTGTTGCTACATGATTTATAGTATCCAAAGATTTTGTAAATTGTAAAACACCTTTTTCAGCTCCCAAACCAATATTTAAAGCTGTTGCTTTAGTTGATAAATTATTTAGTTGAATATTTTTTTGAAGTTTTTGATAAGTTATTGGAATAGGTTCTATACTTGTGGTTTGCGTTCCGATTACTCCTGCTGCCAAAATGGTATAACTGCCAATATTTGCACCAATATCCATAAAATAATCATTTTTTTCGGTTTCTGTATTCCTTAGAAAATGAAGTAAAAAACCCATATCATTAAACTCATGCAGACCTGTATAAATATTTCCTGTTGCTCCTTTCATTCCATTTTGAGCAGCCAGTTTTGTATTTTCTACAAAAGATACAATATGAACTCCTTTATCCAATCTTGATTGAAATTGCCACTTAAAATATCTAAAAATAGCTGAAATTTTTCTGTTTTTTGTAAGAGGATGTGAAGTAATATGTTTTAATGTAATGGATAAGGACATAAGAAAATAATTGCGAATTGGAAATTAAAAAATATGATTGTAACTTGTTAATATATAGTTGTTAAGAATGGTAAAACAGTATAAAAATAGCAAAAAAAATGCTTTTTTGTAGAGTAATTTACCAAACAAAGATAATGGAAAGCTAGTAATTTAATTTAAGTTGGTTAGTTTATATTTAAAATTTATCTGTTTTTCTATAAGTTTTAGGTTAGTCTTTTGCTAAAAAAATTGAAACATAAATAATACTCATTTTACTATGAAATTTGCCACTAAAGCAATACACGCAGGCATAGAGCCAGACCCAAGTACAGGGGCGATTATGACTCCTATTTTTCAAACTTCTACTTTTGCACAGCCTTCTGTTGGCAAAAATAAAGGTTTTGAATATGCACGCTCATCGAATCCTACTCGTCAGACACTAGAAAAATCCTTTGCAGCCTTAGAAAATGCCAAACATGCTTTTGCTTTTTCTTCTGGAATGGCTGCAACAGATACAGTTATGAAACTTCTCAAACCAAACGATGAGGTAATTTGTGGACAAGATATTTATGGAGGTTCGTATCGTTTGTTTGTGAAAATATATGAAGAAATGGGAATTAAATTTCATTTTATTGATATGCAAGATGAAGAAAAAATACAAAATACAATCAATAAAAATAGCAAAATGATTTGGATAGAAACGCCTTCAAATCCTCTTTTACAAATCATTGATATAAAAAAAACAGTTGATATTGCAAAGAAAAATAATCTTATTTCGGTAGTGGATAATACTTTTGCAACACCTTATTTACAAAATCCGATTACGATGGGCGCAGATATTGCCATGCACTCGGCTACAAAATATTTGGGTGGGCATTCCGATGTAGTGATGGGTGCTTTGATGCTCAACGATGAAAAACTAGCTGAAAAAATTTATTTTATTCAAAAATCTTGTGGGGCTGTGCCTTCGCCATTTGATTGTTTTTTGGTGCTTCGTGGCATCAAAACGCTACATTTGAGAGTAGATGCAAGCTGTCGGAATGCTACCAAAATTGCTACTTTTTTAATGAATCATGAAAAAGTGAAAAATGTTTATTATGTTGGTTTGGAGCAACACAAAGGACATAAAATTGCAAAAAAACAAATGAAAAAATTTGGTGGAATGATTTCTTTTGATTTGAAAAATGATACAAAAGAAAATGCTGCTATTTTTTTAGAAAAAATAAATATTTTTGCTTTAGCAGAATCTTTAGGAGGCGTAGAGTCCTTGGCGTGTTATCCTGCTATGATGACACACGCCAGCATTCCTATCGAAAAAAGACATGAAATAGGCATTACAGATTCGCTTATTCGTTTGAGTATTGGTTGTGAAGATACAGACGATTTGATGCAAGATTTGGAAGAGGCACTTCAAAATGTAAAAGTCTAATTAGTGGTGTTGTAAAAAGTAGGATAAGTTATTTGGTTGTTGGTGTCGCTTCGCTAAAAAACGGCATTGAAATTATTGCTTCTCTGACAATTTTTACCTTTTTGATTATCAAAAAGGTAAATACCAAGTTCACATTAATTTTAAATGTAAAATTAATTCTATCTTGTATTTTGTTCAAGTCAGACCTTCGCTGCAGACCAGTTTAAAATATAAGATTAAGTAAATTTAATTTTGCTAGACTACTTATCATTATTAAAGTCGTGATAAACTTGTTTGGCTATGTGTTCTTTTACTCTAAAGCCAAAGCCTTTGTCATTTTCCATTATTTTATCAAAAATCTCTCTATTAATATCCATTCTTTTAAGCATTATATCTAGGAATACTTCTTCAAATCCGTACCAAAAGTTATCAAAATTGTTGTTTTGGGCTTGTCTTTTCAAGTCTTCTCTATCCATTAGGTCAGCTTTATACTGCTCAAAAGTAAGTGCATCAGCGTCAGTAAAATCGGTGTGAAACTGTTGGTTTAATAAATCAATAATTTTAGACAAGCGTTCTTGGTCTTCTTTATTTTCCTTACGCAACCCCGATTCAGTAGGAGAATTTATTTGGTCTTCATCTTGTAAGTCTAATTTAATATCGCCTTCAGATATTTTTTGCAAACGATAATACTCTAAAGCTACTTTATCATCAATATCAGGAGTAGAATTAGAAGGAGTTTTGATTTTTGAAACCAAAAACTTGACATAAGGATAAAGCATTTCCAATTCTACATCTTGAAAAGGCATCAACTGACTTAAAAAAGTAAACAAAGAGTTATAACTGGTCAATGTATTTTTCAAATCATCTTGTTGCTCTTCATCAGGTATTCCATTAAAACGCTCAACAGCAGGGTCTATAAATTTGTTTAGCCTTGCGTGTATGCTATCTGTGAGCTTTCCACTGTGCCTAAAAAATAGTTTTGCAAAGGCTTCTACTTCTGTTTGCCATACAATTTGAGATTCATAGATTCTGTTTTTCAGATGATAGAGTAAATTTGGGTCTGGGTTTTGAGTAAGCGTAGTAGCTTCATAGTAGGGTTGAAAACTCTCTTTTATGGTTTCATAGTCATTGACAAAATCAAGTACAAAAGTTTCGTCTTTTCCTGTGTGCATACGGTTTAGGCGTGAAATAGTCTGAACAGCTTTTACACCTGACAACTGCTTATCGATGTACATCGTTTGTAATAAAGGCTGGTCAAAACCTGTTTGGTATTTTTCGGCAACTAACAAAATATTGTATTCTGTTTCAAATTTTTCAGGAAGTTGCTTTTCCGAAAAGCCGTTTAGTTTTGCTTCCGTAGCATTTTCCAAACCGTTGTGAGAATCGGTTATTTCTCCTGAAAAAGCAACCAAAGCCCTTATTTCAGTATATTTTTTTACTATAATTTGTCTTTTAAATTCCTCAAAATAACGGACAGCTTGTAGGCGAGAACCTGTAACTACCATTGCCTTTGCTTTTCCTCCTATTTTATGACGAGCAATTTTTTCGAAATGGTCTAAAATGACATCTGTTTTTTGGGCGATATTATGTTCGTTGAGTGCAATATATTTTCCTAATGCTTTGCGAGTTCGTTTTTTATGTAATTCTGGGTCATCGTGAACCTTTTTGATTAATTGCCAATAGGTTTTATAAGTTGTATAATTTTTCAAAACATCTAAAATAAAACCTTCTTCTATCGCTTGGCGCATTGGATAAAGATGAAAAGCACGAGGTTTTTGGTCTGTTCCCTTTATTCCAAACATTGTGAGCGTTTTTGCCTTTGGCGTTGCTGTAAAAGCAAAAAAGGAAATATTTTTTTGTTTTTCTTGGTAATCTGCTGCAAAATCGGTGGCATATTCAAAACCATCAATATCATTTTCTGTATTTGCGCCATTTTTTGATAAGGCTTTTTTCATATCTATATGAGCCGAACCACTTTGGCTACTGTGCGCCTCGTCCATAATTACGGCATATTTTGCATCAGGAAAATCCTTTGCTTGTTCCAAAATGAAAGGAAACTTTTGAAGCGTCGTAATAATGATATGTTTGTTTGATTTGATAGCATGTGCCAACTGTTTGGAATCTTTGCCTATCTTCTGTACTACTCCGTCGGTATGCTCAATATTGAAAATTGTGTTTTGAAGCTGCGTATCTAATACTTTTCTGTCGGTAATGACAATGATAGTATTAAACATTTTTTTGTTTTGGGGCGTATGAATGGCTGCCAAACGATACGCCAACCAAGCTATTGTATTACTTTTTCCCGAACCTGCCGAATGCTGAATAAGATAACTTTCTCCAATTCCGTTTGTACGAACATCATACAATAATTTTTTGACGGCATCTAATTGATGATAACGAGGAAAAATCATTGTTTCTTTGTACTTTCTTTTTCCATTTGATTTGTCTATAAATCGTTTTTTTTCAAAAACTACAAAACGCCTCAAAATCTCAAACCAATTATCTTTTTGCCAAATTACTTTCCACAAATAATCTGTTTTGTGTCCGTTGGGATTGATAGGATTTCCTGCACCTGTGCCGTTTCCTTTATTGAAAGGCAAAAAATAAGTATCTTTTCCTATCAGTTTGGTAGTCAGATAAATTTCATCGGCATCTAAAGCAAAATGAACAATGGCTCTTTTTTTAAACTCAAATAGTGTTTCGTTCTGTTCTCTAGTGGTTTTGTATTGAACAATAGCATCTTTTACGCTCTGCCCTGTAAAATGATTTTTGAGTTCTGCCGTAGCAACTGGCAAACCATTCAAAAACAAAACTATATCTACACTTTTTTGATGTTTGGAGCTATAATAAACCTGCCTAATTATGCTAAAAGTATTCTTTTCATAATTGGCTAAAGCCATTGGATTGAGTGTGTGTTCTGATTTTTCGTAGGTCATCACAAACTTTACTCCCATATCTGTAAATCCTTTTCGGAGTACGTGGAGCATTCCATTTATGTCTAGTTCTTTATAAAGCGTTTTCAAAACTCTACTTTCTACTTCTTTTCCATAGACTTTCGAAATAGCATTCCACGCCTTTTCTTGGGTTTGGAGAAAGGAAATAACTAGCTCTGTATCCATACAAAGCAAAACATCAAAATTAGTGTTTTGGCGTAAGGTATAGCCATTTTGTAATAAATGCGATTCTATTTCAGCTTCAAAAGTCTTTTCTGTATGGATTTGCATAACTTGATTAATTACGAATTTTCAATTACGAATTACGAATTTTTTTACGATTTGAAGATACTAAAAAATTAAATAACTAACTGACCTGTAACAGCTTCACTTATCAAACTCTGCCTGTATTCTTTTAATAAATCTACTTCTTTACTTAGTTTTTTTACTACTTGCCTATTTTTATCAATGTGAGTTTCTATTTCTTCTACGATTTTATTTTGTTCATCAAGAGAGAATTGAAAAAAAGGAGTATTGTAAAAATCTTTGTGATTTAAGTCAGGTATAGTAGTTACCCCAGCAACCATCAACAGATGCTCTTTAATCAAGCTACTTTTTAAGAAATAATAAAGAAACATTTTATCTATTATAAATCTATTATAATCTACTAGGAAAAAGTTATTATGAAATACTCCTGCAACATTAATAATCACCTCCCCTGTTGCTCCTGTACGAGCCATTAATATATCATCTTTATTGCATATAACATTTTTAGGTGGATTTTTAATATACTCTTTAGCTTGTTTAGGGTTATTTATAGAACGTATTGTTATATACTCTAGGGAATCATTGTCTTTAAACAAGTATCGTTTATCTATTGGAATTTGAAGTCCTTGTCTTACCTTACAAATATTTTTCATTCTACTTATTTTCCAATGTTTAGGTATTTTACCTATCCATTCAATACCACTATTTTTCATAGGATAAACTTCGTTAGTACCTTTTGTTATTTTCTCATTAATAAATGCTTTTTCTTCTTCTTGCAAAAGTTTTATAAGTTTGTTTTTTTTGTGGATAAGCGTATCTATTTCGCTTGTTTTTTGGTCTAGGAAATGGGCTATTTTTTGTTGGGTGGGGAGGGGAGGGAGTAATAATTGATAATTATACAAAAAATCAGGATTAACATGAGGTATTCCCATTCCTATTGTTTGTTGTTTTAAAACCAATTCAAAATCTTTAAGCAAGAACCAAGTAAATTTTTCATCAATAGAAAGTCTAGCTTTTAGAACAGCCATTGTAGATGATAAGACTCCATCTTTTGCTTGTATAAACTCTCCTGCATTTGAACCGTCCCAAAGTAATAAAACATCGTTTTTCTTAACTAGAAGACACTTTTCAATATCTTTTACATAGAAAGTTGTTTTTGGTTTACCACGTAAATAATCCATAGATAAATAAATAGGCAAATCTTTATTATCTAGAACAGTTTCTTTTGGGTTCTTACCTTTTTTAAATTCAAACAAATACTTCAATTTTTTCACTTCCCAATTTTTCGGAATATTTTCTAGGTAATTTGGTTTCATTTTTTTTGTTTTAGCTTTTTAGTGTTTTTATGGCTTGATAGGCGTAAAATAGAGCGTTATTAGGAATGTTTTTTAGTGGTTTGTTTAAAAAATTATAATCAGAGTCTTTGATTAAAAATTCTTTTTTGTCTATTTTTTGTGTTAGTAGTTTTTGTAAAGGCTTTGTATCGTTTTTGATAATTTTGGCTGTCATATAGGCTATTTTTGCAGCACTCAAAAAGGCATCATCTCTAGTAAAACCCAAAAACGTCCAGTTTTTAAATGTTTTTATTCCTTGTGTGAGTTCTTCGTTATCTTGTTTGATTACTTGCATACAGGTTTTAAATGTATCTTTTGCTACCTCAAGACTTGTTTTTTGGTGTAATTTGGGACGGTACTCTATTTCTGTCGTTGCTATTTTTTCAAAAGATTGAATGACTATTTCAAATTTTTTGATTTCCTCAAATAACTGTCCTATATCAAACATTTGCTTGATAATTTCGGTCTGTTTTCCTTTTCCGTATTCTATTCCTGTTGTATTGGGGGCAAAGGCTGTCAATTTATCTCCTACAATAGATTCTATACTTGGAACATTTACTTTTGTGATAGGCACATCGGTTTTGAGCCATTTTTTATCAATCGGAAGTTGTAGCGTTTGAGGATAGGGATTTTTATCAAACAAAATATCTAATAAAATATGATTGTCGTTGTGTCCTGTTTCTTTAGCTTCAAAATTTAGCTTGTAATGTGCCTTCGGAATTGTTCCTTTATAGCTTCTATCGTGTTGCAGTTCATAGCCAAAAAATACTTTTTTGTTTTTACAAATGCTAGTAAGGATAGTTTCAATTTCTTTTTGAGTAGCTTCTGTAATGATGTCAATATCTATCGAAAACCGTTGTGGATATTCTAAAAGCAAAATCAAACTTGTTCCCCCTTTAAAAGTAAAATCTAAACCATTTATTTTTAACAGTTCAGCCAAACGCAAGGCATAAAACATTTTTTCTAATAAAGGAGGATTCAGATTTGCTTTCGGATATTGCTCTTTAAGAGCTGTTTTCATATCCTCTATATCTATGGATTCAATCATAAGAAAATTTGATTAATTTCATTTTCGAAGTTTTCGAATAAAAATATTTTGAATTGTTTTTCTTTTCCTCTTCTTTTTGCATAGGCAAACATTTTTTTGAAATCAATGACATAATTTAGCAACGCATTTTCCATTATCTGAATTTGTTCTGCTCCTTTGTAAGCCACCAATAAAGCTGTATCGACAAACAAATCAACAAGCATTTTTTCCAAATAAGGAACAGAAATCATTTCATTTTCCATCTTTATTTCTTGTTTTGGAGCTTTACTAATCATTTTTTGAATAATAATTGGATTTTGTGCTTCAAAGGCATATCTGTCCAATACGGCTTCATCTTCTTTATTGAGTATCAAAAACACATCGCCAAAATTCATTTCTTTTAATTCATAAAAAACAGACTCGGTGGTTTCTTTTTCTATTTCTATGACCGTAAAATTTTGTAATATCTGATGTCTTGAAAATTGATTGTACCACCCACTTTTCCAAATACAGTAATTTGTTAAATCAAACCTAGAAGCCAAATGCTGGTGCAATACAAGTGTTGTTGCATCTAGTTTAGGTTGAAAAATAGATAAGATTTTATAGGTAGTTGCATCAATTTCTCGTACTATTTTTTGTTGTTTTAACTCTTGGAGCTGCCAAAAAAAATCGCTTTCTGACACTTTAACAACACTTTTTTGATGTAATTGCTGCAAATCTTTCAAACTAATCGTTTTTTGATGTAAAGAATGCTTTTGTATTTTTTCTAAAAAAGAAGTGTCCATTGTATGTTTTCAATTTTTAAAATTACTGTACTTGTACTATAAAATGATTATTAGTCTTTGTTCAAAAATTATTAATTATGGCAAGATACAATTTTTTGTTTTTTACTTCAAAATTTCTTTAATACTTGTTTCTGTTTCTTGTTCTAATGCTAAGATTTCTTTTCTTATTTCTGTTGTGCTTCTAAGTGGTTTGTACTGATAAAAATACTTTGTAAAGTTTATTTCGTAGCCTATTCTTGTTTTTGCTTCATTAATTTGAGCTTTAGGCAAATGAGGTTTTACTTCTCTTTCGAAGTAGGTTTGTATGTCTTCTTTCAAAGGAATTGTTTCGGTATCTTTAAAATCAATTTTGAATTTTTTACCTTTTTTTATTGGTTTTCCATCTTTATCTAATTGGGGTACTTCTATTTGTATTTGATGGTAGCCAAAGTCTTGATTATCAAATAGTTTTGAAAATTCTCCTTCTTGAAAGTCGGCATATATTTTTTTGATTTCTTCGATACTTTCTTTCGGAATTTCGTTGCGTTTATTACCCAAACTACGTTTCATTTTGGTATAGAATGAAGTAGCATCAATAAGCTGTACTTTTCCTTTTCGGTGTTGTGGTTTTCGGTTAGAAAGTATCCAAATATAGGTACTGATTCCTGTATTATAAAAAAGCTGGTCTGGCAGTGCGACAATTCCTTCTAAGAGGTCTTGTTCGATAATCCAACGTCTGATGTCGCTTTCTCCACTTCCAGCATTTCCTGTAAATAATGGCGAACCATTGAATACAATACCAATTTTTGAGCCTCCATTGTGTTGCTTCATTTTGCTTATCAAATGCTGCAAAAAGAGTAATGAACCGTCGTTTATGCGTGGTAGCCCTGCCCCAAAACGCCCTGTAAATCCTAGTTTTTCGTTTTCTGATTTTATTTCGTCTTTTACTTTTTTCCATTCTACACCAAACGGAGGATTGACCAGCATATAATCAAATTTTTCATTTTCAAAATAATCATTTGAAAAGCTATTTCCTAAGCGTATATTTTTTGGGCTATGTTTTTTCAAAAGCATATCACCTTTGCAGATGGCATACGATTCGGGGTTGAGTTCTTGCCCAAATACGTGCAGTTTTACATTTGGATTGATTTGCTGAATTAAGGCTTCACTTTCCGAGAGCATTCCACCTGTACCACAGGCACAATCATAGACCGTCTTGATTACGTCATCTTTAAAAATTTCGGTATCATGAACAAATATAAGTTCGGACATCAACCTAACTACTTCTCTAGGTGTAAAGTGTTCTCCTGCCGTTTCGTTGCTTTCTTCTGCAAATTTTCTGATAAGTTCTTCGAATAGATAACCCATTTGCATATTACTCAATTTGTCTATAAGCAATGAATTTTCTGTTCCGTCTTCTTTTCCTAAGAAATAACCTAATACTCTATAAAGTAAATTTGCATCGTGTAATTTGTCTATTTGTTTACTGACAAAATCAAAATGTTCGACAAATATTTCTCTTACATCTTTAGAAAATCCGTGTATATAAGCTACAAAATCTTCTTTGAGTGTCGCAGGACTATTATATAAAGTTTCTAAATCAAAATTACTGGTATTATGAAAACCTACGTTAGTAATTCGGTTTAATAGTGTATCTAAAGCAGGGTTATCTTTAAATTGGATATATTTTTCTTTTACTTCTTCTCTAGTGGGTTTCAAGACGCTATCAAACCTTCTAAGAAGTGTAAAAGGCAATATTATTTTACCATATTCTGCTCTTTTGTATTCTCCACGCAGTAAGTCAGCTACTTGCCAAATAAAATTAGCTATCGGTCTTACATATTCGTTTTTTTTCTCTTCAGGGCGATTATCCATAATAGTTAGTGATGATAATTTGAATACTTATTTTAAAATGGTCAGACCGTCGGTTCAGACTTGTTTTTGTTTTTGTGTAGTGATACCAATAAATACATGGACAAAACCAACTCTTAAACAATTTTGTAGTTTTTTGTTAGGAACTTACAAAATATATTTGCTTTTACACTATTCCTTTATTTTTTTCTGCAATTAGTTTCTCAATATTTGAAGAAACAAGAGCATTTTTTGTTTTTAAGTCTTTATCTATATAATTTTCAGTACTGGATATGGGTGGTAAATTGTTGGTAAGAACATCAAATAATAATGGCGAGGATTGCTATAAAAGCACTTTTTGCCATTTTTGGGTGTCCTAAACATAAAACTTGATATACAGTTTCTGATTATTAATAATGTGTGTAGGTCTATAAGGAAGTTTTTCGTGTTTTGCCATTCTTAATTTATGGTAATAATCAAAGGCAATTAAAAAAGTAGTGTTGGTAACAATTCCTAAAAGTTGGCGATAAATTAGCGAGGTGGGCAAAAAAAAAGCCTTCACTATATAGTGAAGGCTGATTTGCAGAGAAAGAGGGATTCGAACCCCCGGTACCTCACGGTACGCTGGTTTTCAAGACCAGTGCATTCGACCACTCTGCCATTTCTCTAAATGAAATTTTACAAAAAAAACGATTTCTTTTTTGTAAAACTTGTTGTGGTGTTGCCCTTAAGACGATACAAATGTACCACGCTTTTTTTGATTATACAACCTTTCAACCAAAGTTTTTTTAATAAAGTTCGATGGTTTTTTATTTTTTCTATAAAAGTTATTGATTTTCAGTAGGTTAATTGATAAAATATTTTTCAAATAAATTTTCTTTTTTTGTTGCCAATGATAGAAATTTCAATATTTGGCAGCTACGCAGCTAAAATACACATTTTTAAAAGCTAAATTTATAGGACTTTCGCAAATTAATAATGGAGCAAAATATTCTTTTGTTTTGAGCTGCCCCAGCCACTCCGAAGGAGGGGAGAAACACAATACGTAGAATTTTGAAGAATAAAATTCGGTCGTTTGAATGCTTTGTGAAAATCATATTCAAAAAAAAAGGAATTAAATTTATACTAAAATTGCCTTCACAGATTAAATTCTTATCTTTGAAGTACAAGAATTAAATTTCATTTTTTAAACAAATTGCCTTTTATTTAGATTCTATTTCACAGAAACAAATGAAACTCTCATTTTTGAGCTTCATTAAAAAATAAAACAATCAAAAAATACGCAACAAACCACATAAAATAATACGTTCTTATGGCTGAAATCCTTATCATGCCACGCCTTACTGACACAATGGAAGAAGGCGTTGTAGCAAGCATACTCGTAAAAGAAGGTGATACAATAAAATCAGGCGACCTTTTGGCAGAAATAGAAACCGATAAAGCAACAATGGAATGGGAAAGTTTCGTTGATGGAGAAGTTTTATATATTGGTGTAAACGAAGGTGATGGAGTTCCTGTTAATGACCCAGTTTTAATTTTGGGTAAAAAAGGAGATGATATTTCAGATTTAAAAGCAAAATTTGGAGCAGCAAGTAATGATTCTTCTGAAACCAAACAAGAAAAATCAACAGAGGCTAAAGAAAAAACAGAACAACCAAAACAAGAAAAATCAACAACCAAAAAAATTGATACTTCTTCTATTAATGCTGTTGTTTTGAGAATGCGCAAAATGACTGATACAATGGAAGAAGGAGTTTTGGCTTCTTGGCTTGTAAAAGTAGGCGACAAACTCAAATCGGGCGATGTAATTGCCGAAGTAGAAACGGATAAAGCAACAATGGATTTTGATATTTATGATGATGGTGAGGTGCTTTATTTGGCTGCAGAGGAAGGCGATAGTGTTCCTATTGATATGCCGATTGCTGTGATTGGAGAAAAAGGAGCTGATTATCAAGCTCTTTTAGACGCTGAAAATTCTACTTCTTCGAATGCTTTGGATAATGATGAGCAAGAAGAACAAAAAGAAACTATACAGGAATCCAAATCGGTTTCTACGTCTTCATCAAACAACTCTAGCTCTTCAAATCAAAATTCAGAAGGGCGTATTTTTATTTCTCCTCTAGCCAAAAAAATGGCAGAAGAAAATAATTATGATATTAATCAAATCAAAGGGAGTGGAGAAAATGGCAGAATTGTTAAAAAAGATATAGAAAACTTTACGCCTCAAAAAACAACTCCATCAGAAACAAAACAAGTTGTTGATAATCAAAATCAACCTACTCAAAACACTCTTCCTGCTTTTGCGCAAGAGGGAACAAAAGATGAGAAAGTTACTCAAATGCGTAAAGCGATTGCAAAAAGCCTTGCAGCAAGCAAATTTACAGCACCTCATTTTTATTTGACGATTGCTGTTGATATGAAAAAAGCTATCAAGGCACGAGCAAAGTTTAATGAAGTAGGTGATACAAAAGTTTCTTATAATGATTTGGTAATCAAAGCGACTGCCTTGGCACTTCAAAAACACCCTGCCATAAATGCTTCTTGGCAAGGTGATGTGATTCGTTATCACGATAATGTTCATATGGGAGTTGCTGTGGCTGTTGATGAAGGGCTTTTAGTTCCTGTTGTTCGTTTTGCAGAAATGAAAACGCTTTCTCAAATCAATAAAGAAGTAAAAGAGTTTGCAGGAAAAGCAAAAGATAAAAAACTTCAACCTTCAGATTGGGAAGGAAGTACATTCACAATTTCTAACTTAGGAATGTTTGGAATTGAAGAGTTTACAGCTATTATAAATGCTCCAAATGCGTGTATTTTGGCTGTTGGTGCTATTGTAGAGCAGCCTGTGGTGAGAGAAGGAAAAATAAAAGTAGGAAATATCATGAAAATGACACTTTCTTGCGACCATAGAGTGGTCGATGGGGCTGTTGGTGCAGCATTTTTACAAACACTAAAAGAATACATGGAAAATCCATTAAAAATGGTTGTATAATTTGTTGATAAAAATAGTATAGCATTTATCCCTTCTTTATTTTTTGATAAAGAAGGGATTTTTTTGTATTTAATTTAATTTTTTATCAAAAAATTTGTATTTCTAATAGAATCAATCTAAATTAAGTCTTCTATTTTTTTACTCTTTCTTTTGTCATTTTCTAGTTGTTTTTCAGAATGAAAAAGCACAACAAAAATAAATATATGGAAAAATTTACTTCTCAAAATAAATTATTTTTTGTTTTATTACTCTTTCTAGTGTGTATTTTTTTGATTCCTCAAAATGGTTTTTCTCAAAATTTAGAAACTCAATACAAAACAGCAGTCAATAAAAACCGTCCAAACAAAGCAGGAAAGTTAGCTCAACAAATAGGAAAAGGATATTACAGACAAGGAAATACAAGTAAAGCCATTGATTATTTTAATCAAGCCATAAAATATTCGGCAAATGTAAAAGATTATCAAAATTTGGGAAGAGTGTATGCTTCTTTGGCAGAAATTTATAAACAAAAAAAAGAATATGAATTGGCTGTCTTTAACTATAAAAAAGCA
>CAKZOK010000107.1 GCA_937136415.1 uncultured Cytophagales bacterium
AAACGCACGAATCAGTGGGAGTGGAAATATTAAAGCAAAAGGAAATGCAACCATAACATCAAATATATCAGGCTCTGGAAAAATTGACGTAATAGAATAATTTCTATTTTAGGATTATTTCAATACAAAATATTTTTTTATTAAAAAATATTTTGTAAATTATAGCACAATTCAAACAAAAGATTGTGCTTTTTTATTGCTCATAACTACTTTATATTTTTGATAAAATGAATAATTTGACTCCCCCTAATCAGTCTGCTATTTATGATGAATTAGAAAAATTAAAACAGTCATTTTGTTTGGAAACTAAAGAGGACAAAGAGAAATTTTATAAAAAAAATGACGTTTTATTTGCCTACTTATCTGCAAATGTTTTTCGTCTTTTGCCTCAAATTCCTTACTCAAAGCACAAATCAATATTTGAAAAACTTCTTTTTAACCTTCAATTATTAACTATTGAAGAACAAAACCCTGCCTCTTTTGCACCTCATTTCGAAATAATTGATAAAGAGAATATTCTTCAAAAAGCACAAAACAAGACTCCTTTTTTATTTTGTTGTTTTCATTTGGGTTCTTATTCTCTGATGCCCACTTTATCTACTTATCAAAATCTGGATTTCGGAGTTTTGCTCAACAAAACACTCAATCAGAGAAAAGCAAAATTATTTTCAGAAGCTCATCAAAAACTTTGTCAGCAAGTCAAAAAAGAACAAAAAGTAACTTTAACCTCCAAAATGCAGCTCATCAATGTTGAAGAAAAAACAGGAATCTGGCAAGCTCTACGCATGCTAAAAGAAGGAAAATCATTGATTGTTTATGCAGATGGAAATACAGGAATAGATGGTGTGAATCAAAAAAATACAATAGAAATTAATTTTTTAGGTGAAGGGTTGCAAGTCAGACAAGGCGTTGCATTTTTGTCTTATAGTTGTGGTGTGCCGATTGTTCCAATTATTACCAGTAGAGTAGAAAAAGATTCTCCTTCCTTAAACAGAAAATTTGAATTTCTTCCTGTTATTTATCCTCCCAATTCTGAAAAGAAAAAGAGCATATCGAAAGAAGATTTTGGCAAGCAAGCCATGCAAAAATTATATTCTATTTTAGAACAAAAAATTAGCACAGATACCAAACAAATTGCTAAATGGGAAGGTTGGATTTTTGTAAACAAACTCTTTACAAACCTTCAAAAACCTAGTGTTCTATTACAAAAAAGTAATGCTAATAAAACTCCTATTGACTTACATCAATTTTATAATTTTAATAAAGAACGTTTTGTATTGATTGAAAAAAAACAAAATACTCTCTTTGATAAATATACTTATCGGTTTTTTCCTGTATCTGACCTACTTTATGAGCTAATTAATTATTTTTCTACTCCAAAAAAGTTATATTTGTCTAATGAGAGTAATAAAAATCATTCCCTTACTGATTCTACATTACAACTTTCTCAAAACAAAATCCCTGTACAGGCTTTAAAAAAATTAATAGCTAAAAATATTTTAATACCTTATCAAGAGGCAAATAACTAAAGCTATGAATAGAGCTTTGCTCAAAATCCTATAAATACAAATACTTTTAATGACATAAATTTTACTCAATTCTCCTTAATCCCTTTACCATCATGCCGAAAGGCTTTTTTTCTTACTTTTTAATTGCTCTGTCTATTATCAGCTTTACGGCTGTATATGGGCAAGAAGATACAACAGATTTGTTCTTTAACTCTCTCAAGACAGAAGTTTTCCCTACTTTTGAACTAGAAAAAAAATTAAAGAAACTTGTAAGCAAATCTCAACTTTCTGAATCAGATTCAATTTTAAAATTTTCTATTTTAGATTCATTAATTCATTTTTACAAAGATAAAAATACCCAAAAATACAATCATTTTTTATCTCAAAAGAAAAACATAGCCTTCAAATATATTCTTCCTCTCAAAATTCCTACAAAAATAGATGACTATATCGAAATTGAAAAAAATATAGGTATTTGGAAAGATGACAAAAAAGGCAAAACAAATATTGAAGATATTATAGATAATCCTCAAATCAATTTTTTACCCAACACCATTAATGCCCAAAATATGGAAGTGGGAGCATATTATTGGCTGCGTCTAAAACTAATTGGAAATGGTATCAGAGATGAATTAATTACTTTACAGGTAGGTTCTGTTTTCGAAAATTGGTCTGAAATTATATTTTATCAACCTGTTGAAGATGGGGCATTTCGTATCGAACGTTCTGGAACAGATTTAGACCCAGCGCACAAACCAGTCAAACAATGGCGCAATTATTTTAATATTGATATAACTGCTCAATCAGAAACAATTATCTATATTCGAATACATTCGAAGGCGAAGCGTTTTCACCCCAAATCTATCTATGCTTTTGTAGGAGATGCTGCAAGTTTGAGCAAAGGTTCGGAAGAGTTTACATATTCACAAGGAATATTTCAAGGCATTTTGTGGGTAATGGCTCTTTACAACCTTCTTTTGTTTTTTATTATTAGAGATAAATTATATTTGTATTATGTTTTGATGATTATAGGTATTCAAATAAATGTATTTTATTATTACAGATATATTTATTTTCTATTCCCTACCTCTCAACTCTTGATTCGTTCTTGCATCGTGATTTCTCATCTTTGTATGATTAGTGGTGGGCTTTTGTTTTTGAGAAGTTTTTTAAAAGTAAAAGAGTTATTACCAAAATGGGATAAAATAATTCAGATAATTAATTATATTTTAATTGTTCTTGTTATAATTTATATTTCAAATCATTTACTCTCTACCACTCCTATTTGGAGCGAAACATACAGCTTAACTAAATTTGCTATACTTGCTATTCTTGCTATTGCTCTAATAGCAAGTATTTTGGCTTTCATAATAGGTGTTTTAGCTTTTCGAAAAGGGCATTTAGCAGCTCGTTATTACCTCATTGCAACAAGTGGATTGCTTGTGGGTGGTTTTTTTTATACCCTTTCTTATTTGATTAATTTACAGGGAGAAGACATAATCAGTTCTGATATATTTACTTATTTATTTCAAGGAGGTGTCGTAATTCAGCTTGTTTTTTATGCCTTAGGTATTGGTTTTCAAGTAAATCGTTTGGAGCGTGAAAAATCCGATGTTCTTGCTCAAAATTTAGAATTACAAAAACAAACTACTACTCTTTTAGAGAAAAAAGTAAGGCAACGAACACTAGAAATCGAACAACAAAAAGAAGAAATAGAGGTCATTAATTCTTCATTGATGAAACAAAAAACATTGATGGAAAAACGCAATAAAGATGTTACCTCTAGTATAAATTATGCTCGTCGTATTCAAGATGCAGTCTTGCCCGATTTGAGAGCTTTCAAGAGTAGCATTCCAAATTGTTTTGTTCTTTACAAGCCCAGAGATATTGTTTCGGGCGATTTTTATTGGTTTGCTCAAAAAGAAAACAAAATTATTTTGGCTGCTGCTGACTGTACAGGGCATGGTGTTCCAGGGGCATTTATGTCTATTTTGGGAGATTCTTACCTCAATCAAATCATAAATTTACAGGGAATAATAAAAGCTGATTCTATTTTGAATCGTCTGCATAAACAAATTAGAAGAGCCTTACGTCAGTCTAGTACTGAGAATAAAGATGGAATGGATATTTCGATTTGTGTTATTGATTTAGAAAACAAACAAGTTACTTTTGCAGGCGCAAAACGCCCTCTTATTTATATTCAAGATAATAAAATTTTTGAAATAAAGGGCGACAAATATTCGGTAGGAGGCTTTCAGACAAAGGCAGAAAATGCTTATACTTCACATCAAATTGATATAGACAAACCAACAGCATTTTATATTTTTTCTGATGGATATACAGACCAATTTGGTGGAGAGAAAAATAGAAAATTCATGACAAAAAACTTCAAAAAACTTCTTTTAGAAATCCATAAAGAACCAATGATAAAACAAAGAAAATATCTTAATCAAAAATTTGAAGATTGGAGAGGAAACAATAAACAAATTGATGATGTAATCGTGGTAGGATTTGAACTATAAATTAAATCATAATTTTAAGTATTTTGATGTGTCATAATTTATTCTACCCCCCAATCAAAAATGGTTAATTCAGAAATAATTCCTCGTTCTATAATTTTTTGTCCAAAACATTCAGGCAGGTTACAATATAAAAGGCTTTCCGTTTTTTTATAAATCATTCCTACTTCGTTAGCATAAATTTCATAGCGCAAATTTTTGTCCACCAAACTTGAATCCTGACTTTCAATAATTGTAATTGTATTACTAAAACTTTTGCTTCCAATCGTTTTTGGGGCATTTACATTTTCTGCCAAATAATCTTTTGAAGGACGATTATTAAACAAGTTTCCATTCCACGTTTTGCCTTCCTCTATCGGAAAATCAAATTTTACATAAGGAATATTATGCTCCATTTTTACGATTATATTTTCATCTCTACGAACAGAAAAAACAGAATCCAAACGAAAAACCTCTAAACCATTTGGGCGAGTATATCGCAAAATTTCATTTAGTTTTTCGCCATTTTCTCCTACAAACTCATCTCCAATTACTTCCTTGAGTTGATATGTTGTTGTTACAGGATTTTCATTAAATGCAAAGCGAGTTTGCTTGACCAAAAATGTTTGAAATTGTCCTTTTTGAGTTGGGTAGAATGATTGTCCAGTTGTTTGGTCTTTTGGTTTTTCTGGGTCTTCTTGACAAGAAGTAAAAGTAAATAGAAGCAAAATACTCAAAACAGAATATATATAAATAATTGTATTTTTCATTAATTTTAAAATTTTATAGTAAAAAATGATTTTTAAATTCGATGAGTTTCTCAGCATTAGAAGTTTTTATTTTTCCTTCTTGTTCTTTGATATAAAAGTAGTTATTATTTCCTAATTTTAGTGCATCAATATAGTCTAATGTATCACTAGATTTTTTCTTAATGTGATTGAAATAAAATAGATATGCCAAAATCCATACAACAACCAAAAGAATACAAACCAAAATTGCATTCTAACTATTATTATAATAAGTAATTCCAATTAAAATATACATAAAAGGAACAGCAAATTTGAAAAACAATCGTTTTTTTTGATAGCTTCTGATTTAGAGGTAGTATAGAGTTGATATTCCAAAAAATCGCTTTCTGTAAGTGCATATTCTATTTTCATTGTTTATTTGAATTTCTTCTTTAATTTGAAAAAATATTTTTCTAATAATTCATAAGAGAGTATAGAAACTATTGCTATAATAAAAATAGAATAAGGAAAAATAATAACAATAGGATTTTCTTTTCCATAAAACCCTGATGAAACTAACAGAGGTTGTTGCCATAAATATATGCTATATGACAATACTCCTATATAAGTTATAAACTTCAGATTTAAAAAATTATAACTCCATCCTTTTGGTTGTAAGCTATAAGAAACAATTAATATTCCGACTGCTATACTCTGTACTGTTTTATTAAAAGGAACAGTAAAAAAACCAAATAATAAAAGATGTTGTATGAGAGAACTAAAAAAAACTAAACCTAATGCTACAAGACGAACTAGACCTTGAGGTAAATTATTTAAAAGACCTATTATTTTATACTCTTTAAAATAAATATATGCAACTAAACACCCTATCATTAGACAGTCCATATTAGAAAAAAATGAAAAACTTAGTAATGACCCTTGTTTGATAACATAAAAAATTAATCTAAAAATAGGAGCAGTTATTACTAAAGCAACTGCAATTTTGATACGATATTTTTTGGGTACAAAATAAAATATAAGAGGCCATACTAAATAAAATTGTTCTTCTACTGCTAAAGACCACAAATGTCCATCTATCCAAGAAGTACAAAAAAAATTTTTTGTGTAAGTTAATGCAGAGAGATATTGACACCATGTAATATTGACAATAGTAAGATAATCAATTATAACTAAAGCAATTAAAAAAGCATAATAAACAGGCATCAAACGAAGAAAACGACGTATATAGAAGTTTTTTAAATTTATTTTACCTTTACTATCTTCTTCCTTTAACATTAAAGTAGTAATCAAAAAACCACTAATTGTAAAAAACACTCCCACTCCTAATGTCCCATCAAAATAAATATAGCTAGGCAATAATGAAGAAAACACATCTGAATGTTTTAGATGTGCACCTATAACTAATAAAATGCTTATTGCTCGCATTCCATCTAAAGCTGGAATTCTTTTATTTTGTTTATCCATTTTTCCATTAATTTATAATAATATTTTATTATTACTTCTTTAACAAAGCTAATTTAGAATAGTGAAAATACAATTAGTTCATAAAATTACAAATTCTTACCTTTGTAAAAAATTATCCATTGTCAATTCTTGATTTATGAGCCTAAAACGCATACAAACTCCCATTCAATCCGAAATTAAAATTTTTGAACAAAAGTTTAGAGATTTTATGCGTTCTGATGTAATGCTTTTGGACAAAATAACAAATTATATTGTCAAAAGTAAAGGCAAGCAGATGCGTCCTATGTTTGTTTTTCTTTCTGCTGGAATGTGTGGAACGATTGGCGAAGTTACCTATCGTGGGGCTTCTTTAGTGGAGCTTCTCCATACGGCTACGCTTGTGCATGATGATGTTGTTGATGAATCAAATTATAGACGTGGTTTTTTTTCTATCAATGCACTTTGGAAAAATAAAGTAGCTGTTTTGGTAGGTGATTATTTGCTTTCTCGTGGTCTTTTGTTATCGATTGATAATGGCGATTTTGAACTTTTACGTATCGTTTCGAATGCTGTTAGAGAAATGAGTGAAGGCGAATTATTACAAATCGAAAAATCAAGAAAATTAGACATTACAGAAGAAGTTTATTTTGAAATAATTAGACAAAAAACGGCTACACTTATTTCTGCTTGTTGTGGTGTGGGTGCATCTTCGACTGGCGCAGATAAGGCAACAGTTGATTTAATGAAGGATTTTGGAGAAAAAATAGGAATTGCTTTTCAGATAAAAGATGATTTGTTTGATTACGGAACTGCCGAAGTAGGAAAGCCTTTAGGAATTGACATCAAAGAACGAAAAATGACTTTGCCTTTGATTTATGCGCTCAAAAACGCCTCTGATAAAGACAGAAAACACATTATTTATTTAGTTAAAAATAAAAATAATAAAGCTGATAAAATAAATGAAGTAATAGAATTTGTAAGAAAATCGGGTGGAATAGAATATACCCAAAATGTAATGCAAACCTATTATAAAGAAGCGATGGAAATGCTTACCTTTTTCCCAGAATCTGAACACAAAACGTCGCTTATGGAACTTGTCAAATATGCGATTGAGAGGGAGAAGTAAGAATAAAATTAAAATTTCACAAACAACCTTATGAAACTTGACAACTTATAAGTATAAAATTTGTACTTTTGCTTATATTTTTAGTACACTGCAAATTTTAATTACAATGAGTATAGATTCTGTTAGAGAAAAAGTTTTTCATGATTTAGTAATACAAAATGATAATATCAAACGAGATTTATTATCTATTTTAAATCTTGAAGTAGATTTGTCAAGATTAGAACTAATTCATGAAGACAAGTATATCAATGGAATATTTGCAGATTTTACAGTAGTTTATGATAGTTCAATAAATGCTATTATTGAATGTAAATCAAACGATATAGGAGTTACTGATTATGTGAGAGGAATTGGACAAGTTATGCAATATGAGTATTTCTTTGAAAAAAATATTTCATCAAAAGGATACAAATACGTTCCTAACTTTAAAACTATTCTTTTGATTCCCTCTTCAGTTTTACAAAATCGTAGTTTCAATGTAGGTAAGTTTAAATACCCTGTCAGTACGTTTTTGGTAGAAATAAATGAGATAAGTAATGTTGCTAGGCAAGAAGTAGAAAAGAGTTAGATGAGTTAGCGACTGTTGATGAAGACACAAAACTCACTAGCATTTCACAATACTATGTAAGAGATACTCGCTTATTTGAGCTTTATATGCTTTTAAGATATTTATGTATGCTCAAACTCAAAGGCATAAAAACAGTAAACAGAACTAAAATAGAAAAGGAAGTACAAAGAACAGAAACTATCAACAATAGAAACTGGCGAAATGTTTGGATTAGTCTTTCATCATTAGGATTTATAGATTCGAATAATATGCCTAGTCCATCAGGCGCAAAAATTGGAATGCTAGAGTATGATGAATTTTTGCTTTTAGTTTACAAATCATATATAAAACCCTATGTAGATTTGATAATGAGTTATTTTTCTGATGTTCAAAATGGAAATAATAATCTTACTAAAAGGTATAAAGATATAAATGAAGACTTTAGAAAAATGTATGCTGATAGAGATATTTTATTTCTGACACAATCAAATGGACGTTATTTGTCTTCTTGGTTGAATATTTTAAGAGATGATTTTGGTTGTATTTCTTTTGCACCTCGTACTTCAAACCGAAGAATAACTTACAAACCATCTGAACTCAATGATACTTCATTCAAACAAAAAATAAGAGAAAATACAATATCAACACCTTATATCAATAAATTAAACGCCATTATCTAATGAAATCAAATTACACAATTTTCGAAACCTTTGTAGGTGCTGGTGGTTCTCATATAGGATTTAAAGCACAAAATTTTACTTCTGTTTATGTAAATGATGTAAATACAGATTGTATGAAAACATTGTTACACAATAATCCAGAAATTGAAAAAACTGCTCATATTGATACCAAAAGTATTTTAGATATAGATACAGAAAATTTGCTCTCCAACATTAAACTCAAAAAAAATGAGTTAGATGTTATGTTTGGTGGAATTGTATGTAAAGGTTTTAGTTTGGCAGGGGAACGTTCTCCGAACGATGAGCGCAATTATTTTTATCATAAGCAATTAGAGTTAGTTGATATTGTCCGTCCCAAAATCAGCATTATCGAAAATGGAAAAGTTTTGTCTAGTGAAACACCACAAGAAATAAAAGATAAAGTAGATGATATATGGCAAAAGTTAGAAAATTATAAAGGACAAAAAGCAGAATTAAGAAAAAAAGATAAACTAACTAAAGAATTTGAAGAAGAAGGAAAAGTATTGAGAAAAGAAAAAGAGCAAATTGTTAAAGAAATAAAAGAAAAAAAATATTTAATTCCTGTGGTAGAAGATATTTACAAAATTTATGAGCAAATGGGCTATAAAATAAAACATAAAGTATTAAATACGGCTTGGTATGGTGCAGCAACACGACGAGAAAGAGTAATTATTGTAGCTATTAGAAAGGATATAGATATTGAATATGATTTTCCTACTCCTGTTTATCATTCAAAAGAAATTTCTACCAAATTAGATTTTGAAAATATTGACAAAACACAAACTTTCAAAAAACCAATTACTATTGGAGAAGTATTCTCAAAAATAGATTATTCTGATACAGAAGATACAGACAATCATTCTATGAATCACTCTGAAAAAACAGTCAGACGTTTTAAATATATTCCAGAAGGAGGAAATATTACTGATGTGATGGAGCAATTACCAAACGAATTAAAAATTAGCAGTTTTTATTCTAGAGGAAATACAATGCGATTACACATGGAAAAATTGGCTCCTACTTTAGTTCCAGGGCATAGTAACTTTCCAGTTCATCCAAAAGAACATCGAAGTATAACAGTAAGAGAAGCTGCTATGATTTCGGGTTTTCCTATTGATTATAAATTTTTTGGAAATCACTCAAAAAGATGTGAGCATGTAGGAAATGCTGTTCCACCACCTTTATCAGAAGCACTTGCAAAAGAATGTTCTATATTACTAGACAAGTATTATCAACCAAAACAGAATAAAAAAGATGTAGAAAAATTATATCAAAAAGTAAGCTAAACAATCAACCCCACAGAAACCCATACCGTCCCAAAAAACCTAAAAAAACCTATTCGTCTTCAAGAATATGGAGTAGGTATTTTTGCTTTGATTCCTACCAAATCAGCATTAAAAAAGGCATTAAAGAAAAATTATATTACAGTAAATGAAAAACCAGCTTCAACGGCTACTTTTATAAATGGTGGAGAAATTATTATTTTATCAATTCCAAAAGATGAGAATAATAAACCAAAACGAGAATTGATTTTTGCTTTAAAAGTTCTGTTTGAAGATGAGTATTTGGCTATTATTCACAAACCTGCAGGGATTTTGGTAAGTGGAAATGCTTTTAAAACGGTTGCAAATGCACTTCCTCAAAACTTAAAACCAAGTAATCTTGAAGATGCAACCATTCCACAACCTGTTCATCGCTTGGATTATGGCACAACAGGAGCTTTGCTTGTCGGAAAAACGGCTAGTAGTATTCGTGTTTTGAATAAATTATTTGAAGATAAAGAAATAGATAAAACCTATTATGCTGTTACGATTGGAAAAATGAAAGAGCTGGAAGGAATAATTATTTCTGAAGTTGATGGTAAAGAATCACAATCAAATTATAAAATTATAGAATCTGTAAAATCAGAGCGTTTTGAGTTTCTTAATTTGGTAAAATTATATCCAAAAACAGGAAGAAGACACCAACTTCGCATACATCTTGCAAGTATAGGAAATCCAATTTTGGGAGATGCAGCATATGGAATTGAAAATCTTATTTTGAATGGAAAAGGGATTTATTTACATGCTTTTTCTTTGCAATTTTTTCACCCATTTACAAAAGAAAAAATCTATCTAAAAGATGAATTACCACAGAAATTCTTGAAAATATTTAATTAAAATTTTGCCCTTATTGGGTTTTTAGTAAAGCAACACTGACAATCGCAAAAAATACTAATATTCTTTAAATTCATAGCTCTATTTCTTACAAAAAATCAGAATTATGTATCTTGTCGTTTTGTAATAACAGATTTTGATAATCTATACAAAAAATACATTCGCATTTTATGCAAAAAACAATATTTGCATAATTTTTACAAAACATATTTTTTATGAAAAATTCTATCTATAAAATTGGAGCTGTTACGCTTGGTCTGACTATCGGACTGGGCTTGACTGCTTGCAATGAACCAAAAAAAACAACAGTTACCGAAGCAACTGAAACAGTAGCAACTGACAACAAACCTGCTGATTATTTAGCGATTGATTTGGCTAACTTTGATTCTACTGTAAATCCTCAAGACGACTTTTTTATGTTTGTCAATGGAAGTTGGTTGAAAAACAATCCTATTCCTGCCTCTGAAACTCGTTGGACAAGTTTTAGTGAAATTTTGGAAAGCAATAGAAAAATTTTGAAACGTGTTGCTGAAAATGCAGCAGCTAATACTTCTGTTTCTCCCACTTCTGCTGAAGGGCATGTAGCAATGATTTATAAAAGTGGAATGAATGAGGCAAAACGTGAAGAAATGGGATTAAAACCTATGGAAGTTCATTTAGAAGCAATCAATAATGCAACTACTTTGGAAGAGTTTTTGAAAGTTTCGGCTGCTCAAAAAGCTGTTGCAGGTGGTTTGTTTAGTGTTTATGTAACAGCCGACGAAAAAAACAGCTCTACAAATGCTCTTTATTTGAATCAAGGAGGAACATCACTTCCAAAATCTTATTATGAAGTAGCTGATTTGAAAACAAAACTAGAAGCCTTTGAAAAACATGTTACTAATATGTTTGTTTTGATGGGTTCGAATGAAGAAGAAGCTGCAACAAAAGCAAAAAATGTAGTTGCTATCGAAACAGCTTTAGCAAAAGTTTCTCGCACACCAGCAGAACGCAGAGATTCTGAAAAAAATTATAATAAAATGACATTGGAAGAGCTTGAAAAACTTTCTCCAAATATAAACTGGGCAGCGCATTTGTCAGATATTGGTCTTCCAAATATCGAAAATGTAGAACATGTAATTTTGGGTACACCCGAATTTTTTACAGGATTAAGCAAAGTATTAAAAAGCAATTCTTTAGATGCCCTTAAAGATTATCAAAAATATCAACTTGCAGGTAGTTTTGCCAATTTCTTAAATAATGATTTTGAAAAAGAAGCATTTGAATTTTATAACAAAACAATGCGTGGACAAAATGAAATGCAAGAGCGTTGGAAAAAAGTATTGCGTGTAATTGATAGAGGCGTAGGGCATTCTTTGGGACAGCTTTATGTAAAAGAGGCATTTAGCCCAAAGGCAAAAGAGCGTGCCGAAATTATGATTCAAGATGTTCGTGAGAGTTTCAAAGACCATATCAATAGCTTGGAATGGATGGGCGAAGACACCAAAAAGCAAGCACTTGCCAAACTTGCAGCCATCAGTACAAAAATTGGTTATCCTGATACGTGGAAAACCTATGAAGGTCTTGAGCTTACAGAAGATAATTATGCTCAAAATTTTATGAATGCGAGCAGTTGGTGGCTTAAAGATAATTTGAGCAAAATTGGTAAGCCAGTTGATAAATCAGAATGGCACATGACTCCTTCTACCGTAAATGCGTATTACAACCCAACAAGCAATGAAATTGTATTTCCTGCTGGGATTCTTCAACCTCCTTTCTTTAGCGAGCATGCCGATGATGCTGTAAATTATGGTGGAATTGGTGCTGTTATCGGACACGAAATCTCTCACGGTTTTGATGACCAAGGAAGTCAGTATGATGCAGAAGGAAATATGAATAATTGGTGGACAGATACTGATAAATCACAATTCAAAGAAAAAACAACTTCACTTATCAATCAATACAACGAGTACACTGTTTTGGGTGATATTAAAGTAAAAGGCGATGCTACTTTGGGTGAAAATATTGCTGATTTGGGTGGAATGGCTGTTGCTTATGATGCACTTCAAAAAGCGTGGGCTAGAGATGGCAAGCCAGAAAATGAAGATAACTTGACTCCAGAGCAACGTTTCTTTGTAAGTTGGGCGCAAATTTGGCGTGTAAACTTTACAGATGAAGAGCTTCGTAATCGTATCGAAACTGATTACCACTCTCCTGGAATGTTCCGTGCAAATGGTCCTTTGAGTAATTTTAATCCTTTCTTTACAGCTTTTGATGTAAAAGAAGGCGACAAAATGCGCAGAACTGACCAAATTGTTATTTGGTAAAAATATCAAAAGCAATAAAAAGATAAAAAACCATTTGATTACATAAAATAATCAAATGGTTTTTTTAGGCATAAAATTCTGATATTTTATTAATTATTCTTTCAATTTCTTCATTTTTCAATTCATAATAAAAAGGCAAACGAAGCAAACAATCAGCAAATTTATCACAATTTGGAAGCTCTCTTTTATCATGTTTTTTTTGATAATAAGGAGATTTGTGTAAAGATAAATAATGAAAAATAGCTGTAATTTTATTTTTTTTTAGATGCAAAATAAGAGCAGAACGCTCTTCAATACTATTGCAAATCAAATAAAACATGTGTGCATTATTGGTAGCATAATTTGGAATTTGTGGAATTTTGATTATTTCCTTTTCTTCTAATTTTTTCAATCCTTGATGATATTTATTCCAAATATATTTTCTACGATTTTGTATATTTTCTAAGTTTTCTAATTGGGCAAACAAAAAAGCTGCAATAATATCAGAAGGCAAAAATGAAGAACCAATATCAATCCAGCTATATTTGTCTATTTCTCCTCTAAAAAAAGCCGAACGATTCGTTCCTTTTTCTCTAATAATTTCGGCACGTTTGATAAATTTATCATCATTGATGACCAACATTCCTCCTTCTCCAGAAATAATATTTTTTGTTTCATGGAATGAAAAGGCAGCCAAATGCCCAATACTCCCCAAAGGTTTGCCATTATAAAAACTATCAATAGCTTGTGCAGCATCTTCAATCACAAACAGATTATGCTTTTTTGCAATAGTCATAATTTTATCCATATCACACGCCATTCCTGCATAATGAACCACCACAATCGCTTTTGTTTTTTCTGTAATTAGTTCTTCTATTTTATCAGCATCAATATTTGGTATTTGCTTTTCACTATCTGTAAAAATAATTTTTGCACCACGCAAAACAAAGGCATTCGAAGTAGAAACAAAAGTATAAGAAGGCATAATTACTTCATCATCTATTTTCAAATCAATGAGAAGAGCAGCCATTTCAAGTGCATCGGTGCAAGAAGTAGTCAATAAACATTTTTTAAAACCATATTTTTTTTCAAAAAAATGATGACATTTTTGAGTAAATATTCCATCACCAGAGATTTTGCCCGATTCGACCGATTGGCGAATATAGACCGTTTCCTTGCCTGTCATATATGGTTTGTTGAATGGAAACATGGTAGAGTTTAAAATTACAGAAAAGATATTATTTTTTTAGTAGGGAACAAATTTAGCCTTATCAGGCAACAAAAATTTCATAAAATCTATTTCTATATCGCTCAATGTTTTTTTGTATTTTCTATTGGTAATATCAAAATAAGTAAATTCATCTTCAAAATTTATTTCTTCTTTTGTTTTTACAATTTTGATTTTAGAAGTACTCCCAAATTCATTCAAATAGGTTTTCATTCTTAAAAATTTGTTTTCTATGCTTATTTCTTCAAACTGATTTCCCAATTTATTTGATACTGATTTTGCTGGAGTGCCTGCATATATTTGATTGTATTTCATGTCTTGAGTGATGAGCGAACCGACCATTGCCATAGATTTGTCCTCTGCCATAATGGGCGACACGATACAATGCCCCACAAACCAAACATCATTTCCTATATTCATTTTTTTATGACTCAAAAACCGACAGCCTTCTAATCTATCACCAAATTTGATATGACTCCATAATTGAGAGTGCGCCCCAATTCCACAATTATTTCCTATCCTCATTCCTCCAATAGAATCAATTATTGTATATTGTCCTATCCACGCATTATGCCCTATATGACAAGGCAAATAGCCATGTATGTTTGTATGATGTTGAATTTTGGAATAATCACCAATCACAAAATCATCACATATAATCTGAACATGTTCGCCAATATAACAATTATCTCCAATTACAATATTTTTGGCATTGCCATTTATTCCTCTAATGATTGCATTTGATTCAATTACAGTATTTTTTCCTATTCGAATAGAATCAGCTTTTATATTATTCATGATTTTCTATAAATTAATATTTTTATGAATTACATAAATAGGTCGGTTTTTGACTCCTTCGAATATTTTTCCTAAATAAAGTCCAATAATTCCTAAGATAGCTATAATTAATCCAGAAAAAAACCAAATTGAAATAATCAAACTTGCATATCCTGATACATTTATATCTCCTAATAAATAACGGATAAAAGTAAAAACAGCAAAGAAAAAAGAGAAGAATGAAATAATAAACCCGATTTTGATAACCAAACGAATGGGTTTGTCAGAGTAAGCCAAAATTATATCTAAAGCCAAATTTAGTAGGCGAGTAAAGTTATAGGAGCTTTTTCCTTCCTGTCTGCTTGCGTGTTCGACATTGATTTTGATAGAAGAAAAGCCTACCCAGTTTACCATAACAGGAAAAACACGTATATTTTCAGGCATGCTACAAATGGCATCGATTACCTTTTGATTATAAATTCCAAAATTAGCTACGGTAGCATCATATTTAATACTTGTCAGGTAAGATAAAATAGCATAAAAAAACCTTGAAAATAGTTTTTTAAAAAATGTATCTTTTCTATTATGTCTGCTTGCCAAGACAATATCATATCCTTCTAATGCCTTATTATAAAGATTGATAATTTCTTTTGGTTGGTCTTGCAAATCACAATCCATGACCACAATCCAGTGTCCTTTTACAGCATCTAAACCAGCCGTAATGGCATAATGCTGCCCAAAGTTACGGCTTAGTTTTATTCCTTTTACTCGTTTGTCTTTCTCACAATTTCTCTCAATGGCTTGCCAAGAATTATCAGAGCTTCCATCTTCTACAAGAATGATTTCGAAGTTTTGTGTAATCTTAGAAACTTCTTTTCTGATTTGTTCGACAAGTTTATCTACAATTTTTTCTGCCTTATAAACTGGACTAACAATAGAAATGAGAGGTTGCATAAATTAAAATTTTACTTAAATAATGCCAAAATTTCCTCTGCACTAAAGTCTTCATTTGGCGAATATTTTCCTACAACATTTCCTTCATTAAGCAACCAAAGTGCAGGATTAGAACGAGCTATTGTTTTGATAACTGTTGCATCTATATAATAAAAAGGAAAGTCAATATTTTGATTTTTTTTGAAAGTATCAATGGCTGTTTTTGTATCAGAAGTCAGAATGGTTACTTTTATATTTGCGTTTTTTGCTGTTGCTTCACTTATTACTTTCTTTATTTTATCAAAAGAATCAAGATTTGCTTTTTCTACATTATGGACTAGAATAAAAATACGTTTTCCTTTTAGAGATTCTGCCGTAAAATCACCTTCATCATTCCAAAGGCTATAATCTGTAATTTTGGGTTTGCTTTCAGCTTCATTCAATAATTCATTACTAACATATTTATAAGCTGGGTCGGTCGGATATTCTTCCATTCTAAACTCTTGCCCATCTTTTTCCATAATATAAACATAACGAGGAGGCTCTTGAGATTTCATTTGTTCCGAAATATTTTTGCCTACTGCATAAGCTCTAAAATCTATTGGTGGTTCATAATAAATAGCATAAAAAGTCAGAAATCCTGTCAGAAGTGTTGTAGAAAATACCAATACAAAACTAAAAAAGTTGGTTTTATTAGTCAATTTTCTGACCTGAACCAACAAGACAGTAATCAGAACAAAAAGAACAACATCTTTTGTAAATGATTCCCACGGTTTGAGAGGCAGAAAATCTCCAAAACAACCACAATCCGTTACTTTGTTGAAATAAGCCGAATAAAAAGTAAGAAATGTAAAGAAGGTAATCATTAAAAAAAGAAGCCAAACAGTAATTTTTCGCTTAAAACCAATCAATAAAGCAATTCCCAACACAACTTCTGACACCACAAAAATAACAGCTAGAGTAGTTGCATTTTGATTTAGGAAATGAAAAAAAGTTTCTAAAGAAGGCATATCAATCGCAAAAACCTCAAAATATTCTCCTAATTTTATGGCTGTTCCGATGGGGTCAATGGCTTTTACTGCACCCGAAAAAATGAATAATGCACCGACAAGAAAACAGATGACTTGGTTAAGAAATTTCATAGCTAAACGAATTGCGAATTAAAAATTAAAAATTACGAATGCAAATTATCAAACGTTATCAGGGTTATTTTTGCATAAAATGTTTTTCTACATTTGCTTGAATGCAAACAAATATAGTTCTTCTGAATACACATGAGGAATCAACTGTGATAACCTTTATTGAGAATCCTAAAACATAAATTAAGTTTATGCTCCAAAATATGAGCGTACAAGCAGTTTTTATTTTTCTTGTAATTTTTTATCTATATTTTGTTCTTTATTTCCTTGATTTTGGTTGTGTTCCATCATCAAAATAAGAGCAAAAACAGAGTAGTTTATCATATCTTTATAGCCTGCATCAATGCCTTCAGAAACCAATGTTTTGCCTTGATTATCCTCAATTCGTTTGATACGAAGCAGTTTCATCAAAATAATATCAGTAATACTTGTAATCCTCATGATGCGCCATGCTTCTCCATAATCGTGATTTTTACGGCTCAAAAGTTGTTGAGAAACTTCCGAATGTTTTTGGTAGTATTCTGTTACTTCTCTAAGTGGAAGCTCCAAACGATTATCATTTCGAAGCTGAATCTGAATCAGAGCCATCAACGAATAATTGATAATTCCGATAAATTCTGAAGCAATATCATCATCTATTAGTTGAGTTGCTTTGTCTTGAATAGTTCGGATACGTTGTGCTTTGATATAAATTTGGTCTGTAATACTTGGCAAACGCAAAATGCGCCATGAAGTACCATAATCTTTATTTTTTTGGTCGAATAGTTGCCTACACGTAACCATTATTTGGCGATATTGAGCTAATGTTTTGTCAGTCAAGGCGTTTTATTTTTTTATAAACAAATTCGTTTGTACAAAAATACAAAAATAAACTTCTTTATACCAATACTTCGAAACCAAAACTCTGTATTTTGAACTACTCTACTTTCTATAAAATTGTAAAAACGAAAAAAATGATTGTTTTTAATCCTTTTATTTTTGTAGAAATTTAGCTGCATAGCTGCTTTATTTTTGTAGAAAAATGTAAGTTGTATTTTCGGAAAGCTGCGTAGCTGCGAAATATCGTTGTTTGGGAGTTGAAATCCATAAAATTTCAACGTTTCGCAGCTACGCAGCTAAAATACAATTCTATTTTTTGACTCTACAAGAAAGTAATGTAATATCATCTGGATAAGGATTATTTCCTTTAAAAAGATGTAATTTATTGAATAATCGTTCGTGAAGCTCTTGATGCGAATGGTCAAAATTTTCTTTTACACCTTCTAATAGATTGTCTTCTCCAAACTCTTCTCCATCATCTCCAGCCGTTTCGGTAAATCCATCTGTATAACAGAAAATTAGAAAGTCGTCAAGTTCATTTACATTTGCTACACTCAAAAAAGGAAGTGTATCAAATGTTCCTAAAATAGTTGTTCCTTCTTCCAAATGCTGAATTTGATGTGCATTGAGCATCAAAATAGGCGCATTATGTCCTGCATTGATATAAACTGCTGTTTTTTCTTTTTTATTATACAAGAAAAAGAAAGCTGTAATAAAATGCCCACCACCCGAATTTTGAATAATTAAATGATTGAGTTCTTCTACAATTTTTTTCAAATCTGTGGTTTGGCGTGCCATTGTGCGTAATGCAGCTTGAAAATTTGACATCAAAATAGCAGCAGGAAACCCTTTTCCAGAAACATCGGCTACACAAAGTAAAAACTCATTTTCATTGATTGGAATATAATCGTAATAATCTCCTCCTACGTTGTGATGTGGATAATAACTTGCCACCACACTAAATTTTTCTTGATGAGGCAACTGTTTTGGCAAAAGTAATGCCTGCACTTCGCTTGCCATTTCTAACTGACGACTAAAAACTTCTTGTACTTTTTGCTTTCTAGCAAATTTTTTATTTTCTATAGCAACAATAATACTCTCACTAACTGCTTGAATAAAACGTAAATCTATCTCTTTTTCTTCTGGAGCGTCATAAGCTCTTCCTAAAAAAAGATATGCCAAAATATTATTTTTGTGATTAATTGGAATAATGGAAGAAAACTCATTAAAAGGAGCTATATGATTGAACTCGGTGGCATGAGAAACTTCTTGAATATCCAATATTTCTTGTGGCAAAACTACATCTTTATAATTACCCAACGTACCAAAACCTTCTTTGTTGAACCATTTATTTCGGCTGGCATCTACCTCTGTATCTTGGTCTAAGACATACAGAGTCATCTTCGAAATGTGTGGATACGAACGAAGAGTAAACATAAAAGTACGATACAAATCCTGTTCTGGAATATTTCCATTAATAGATTTTATAATATCGATAAGCGAATCTAGCTCAATTTTTTTGAGTTCTAGTTCGTCTAAAGTTTCGGTTGCTTTTTCTGGCATAATATAGAAAGAGTAATTTTACTCTGCTTATGTAGGTATCACTTATATTTAATTCTGTTTAAATACTTGTACAGATTTGATAGGCAATTTACAAAAAAGGAACGTATTTTACAGCATTATTTTTTTCTTGTTTTATATTTTAATTTATGATTTCTATTTTGTCATTTTCTAAAAAGCTAGTTTCTAACTCTAAAGTACTTTTCTCAACTGGTTTTCTAATTCTTTTTATTTTTCAGATTTGGAGTACTTGGAAAGGAGAAGGAGTGGCAAAAACAAATGATTCTTTTCAATATCTCAAAACGGCAGAACATCTGATTTTAGAGTATGATTTTATTCAACAAAATGCTCAACCTTATATTGCTTGGGCATTGGGTTTTCCTTTTTTACTTATTATTTTTAAGGATTCTGTCTTTCTAAATCTAATTTGTATTCTAGGAAGTTATGTTTTTTATTTTGATTTAATTGAAAAATTATTTCAAAAAATAACGATAAAATGGTGGCTTATTTTGGCTTTTATTTTTGCTACTCCTCTTTACTTGATTCATCACTTTGTTTGGTCAGAGCCACCTTTTTTGTTTTTTTTGATGGGAAGTATTTGGGCTTTTTATTCTTTCAATTATTCCAAAATCAATCACAAATTATTTTTATTTTGCCTTTTTGGGTTTCTCTTTTGTGCTATGCGAAATGCAGGTCTTTATTTTCTCATTGCAATAAACAGTGGAATTATTTTGATTTATATCTTTCCATTTTTATTAAAAAATAAATTAAAATTGATTTATCAAAATCCTCTTTTCAAAGCTCTAATTTATTTTTCATTTTCTTCTATTTTACCTATTTTTTTGTGGTGGCTGCACGCCAAAATAAAAAGCAAAGGAAATTTTGATACAATTTATAACCTTGCCTTACGCACTTTTTGGGAAGAATGTCTGAATTATGGAGATATTTTGAGTCGTTGGGTTTTTCCTCCTTCTATTTCTTTAGAGCTTCGAATTTTATTCCTTATGACATTGACAACTCTGTTTCTGATTTATTTTATCAAAAATATCAAAGTAAAAGTAAAAATAAATAAAAATACAAAATTCATTCTTTTTATTTTTTGGATAGCCTTTGTTTATTTAATTGGAATGCTTTTGAGCCGAGCAGGAATGAAAATAGATGCAGAACGTTTTTTGGCAATTACTTATCCTTTTTTATTGATTTTGGTAGGTTTTGTTTTGAATAAAATAAATTTTAATTCCTTTTTGAAATATGGAATTGCTTTTCTGTGGCTTGTATATCCCTTTTTGAGAACAATAAAAAATATTATTTTTTGGAATTAATTTTTAATTTTAAAAAGTCATTACCAAAGAAACTCCTGCTAATTTATCTGCATTTGTTCCTATACTTTCCATTTGAGGTTTGAATTTGAAGGAAATATCATCATCAATATCAAAATTATTAAAATGCGCTGTTGTGGTGGCTTCTCCAATATTGAGCAAGTAAAAAACACCTGTAATAATCATATAAAAATCTCTATCTCTGCGATAACTATCTCGCTGGCGTTGTACTTGTTCTGGTGTACGATTCACAAAATCAGCATCTGGTTTTGTGGCTGGATTTTCGTCTTTTAGATACAAATAATTCTCTCTATAAACACGATAATTTGCATGATTGGTAATGGAAAGATAAGCTGGAACAGAAATAATAGCATAAATTATGGGTACTTTCAAAGCCCACGCTTTTTTATTATAATATTGCCCAGCCCCTGGAAGTATAGCCGAAAGAAGTGCAGCACGAGCAGGAGGACGCAATTTGAATTTGGGTTCTAATACTACATCTAATTTCTCTTTTGTTTGTATAGAATCTGTTTCTGTAATAACTATTTGTGAAGTAGAATCTACTTTTGTGTTGGTCAAAGAATCTGTCTTTGTGTCTTGTGCAAAACTAGAAATTGAAAAAAAACAGAAAAAACAGAAAAAAGAGCAAAATAAAATTGCTTTTTTTGTGTTTAATAATGATAAAAATAGCTTATTCATTAGAATAAAATTTTGTAATTTTCTTTGTTATTTACTGGAGTTATGCACTTATTGTTCTGTGTGGCACAGAACACGGTTTGCAAATTTGTCTTACAATATAGTAGTACAAGATTCTACGTAACTCCAGTTATTTATTATTTAAACCCTTAGGATTTGGTATAGCAAAATAACAAAAAATAAATCACTTTGAATTTATTTTGAAATCAGATTTATTGAAAATTGTGAATGCTTTAACATAAAATAAAATTAATGCCCTTCATGTCTTCTTGGTTTTTGAGGCAATGTAGGTGAAGATTGTCCTTCTGAAGGAGTGAGTTCTTTTCCTTCTTTTTCCAACTTTTCTTTGGCAGCAGCCGAGAGCAAAAGTTTGTTTAGGTCGGGTTGCCCTGCATCTACCCAACAGGTAAGCCAAAAATCGCCTACTGTTTTGATGGATTGTTTCATTCTTCGTTCTACTTGTCCGTTGAGCATATCATGGTATGCCTTCGAAAAAGGTCTTGAATAAAGCTTTTGTGTTGTTTTTCCACGAGTTTCGTAGCTCCATTTTTGGTCATCACCCATTTGCTGTGTTAGTTTTTTTTCAAAACGCAACACAGAATCTAATGCAATATGAGAACCAATAATTGCCTCCCACGCTCTTTCTTGTGTATTTTCGATATATTCTGCTTTTCCTACAAAAAAATCATATTGCAAGGCATAAAGCTCAGGCAAACGAGATTCCCAAAAGCCATGTATTCCATATTGGTCTGTCAGTTGTCCATTATAATTTTCAGTAGAATGCAGAGGTACATGCGAATCTCCAATATAATGCCCTAAGTCTGCCGAAATGCGAATAATTGCTCCTGCATCGCCTCTTTCCATAGCATTTGTGAGCTTCCAACGAAATTTTTCTACTGTCCAAGGAACAATTCCATACGCCATCAGTGTATCTTCTGAATATTTTTCAACAGCATCTTTCCAACGATGAGGCAATTTGAGCCACGCACTATCTCCATAAATATCCATATCCAAATAATGACGAGGAGCTTCTCCCTCAACAGCATATCTACGACGGTCTGGATTGACAGCATTTTCGGTAATATATTGAATATGTGCCTTGTAAAAACCAAACATTTCGGGAGGAAGTGTATAAACAGCCATTCTATTAATGACACGATGACCATAAAAACCCCAACTATACGCATTTGAGATGCACAAAACAGAAAAAAGAAGGGAAAATATGAGAGAAGAGAATATTTTTTTCATCGGCTGAATTAATGATAGTTAATAATTTTATCAAAAATACAAATTTCTTTTTTAAATTAAATAATAGTGATAAATATAGCGTGGAAAGAACCTTTTTTTGAAAAATAATTAGATAAGATTACAAATATTTTTGTTGATGTAGAAGTTCTTTAACGTAAACTCAGTATTATTTCACTTTGTAGCGTAGGCTTTAGCGTGCGAAAATACACCCTTTATCTGTGTTCTGTATGCCACAGAACACTCATTTTTCTATTCATTAAATAAGTTCATAAAAATATCTTGTACAAAAAAAGCCAACAAAACTAAAATAGCATTGTCGGCTTGAGTTTTAATTTTTGGATATATCCAAAAACTTCTCTAAACAAACGATTTTTACAAAGCTGCTTTTGCGCTAATATCAAACCCTATATTTACCGTATTATTGATAAATTTATCTTTTACAACATCAACACCTTCTGCCATGTGACTTACATTAAACTCTGTACGGTCAATATTAAATTTTGCACTTGCTTTTACTTCTCCTTCTGATGGTATAGCTACATTTGCATAAAAAGTAATCGCTTTTTCTACGTCCATCATTTTAAGATTACCTGTAATTTTGTGTGTTGGGTTTTCAGTGGTATGCTCACCTTCTTCTATTTCGATAGTTGAAGCATCAATCGCCTCTACACTTGTGATTGTAAAAGTAGAAGTTGGATAAGTTTCAACAGCAAAAAAATCTTTATTTTTAAGATGATTTACAAGTTTTTGATTTTTTTCAGGATTGTCTTTAATATCCAATACTTTAATATCAGTCATATCAATCGTGATTACTCCACCTGTAATAATTCCACTTTCTACCATCAATTTAGAGTCTGGCAAAATTCCTAAAGTACCATTATGTTGGCTACTTGGTGCTGCACCAATCCATGCGACTTGGCTTGCAGAAGTATCAATTACAAAATCTTTTGTTGTTTGAGTTTCTTCTGGCACAACAGCAACTGTATCAGCTACTTTTGCCTCTTGACTTTTGGGAGCATTATTACAACTTGAAAGAATTGATAATGAAGACACTAACAAAATTAGGCTCGCAAATAAAGAAATACGTTTCATAAGAAATGATATAATTTTAAATTGAAATTTATTAAAAGACAAAGGTAGATAAAATAATTGTAGGTACAACTATTTTGCAAAAAATCTCCTTTTTATTTTAGAATAATTTTTTAGTTGCTATTTTTGTTTTTGTATTTTTACACTAAATTTATTTCTTGAAGTATTAAAGGTTATCATGGAAATTGTTTAAACTTTAAAAACAACTATGATAACATTTCTTTCTATTATTTTTTATTCTTAATTATTTTTTCAGATGACTACTCTTTCTATTTTATATGAAATTTTTTTAGAATCTTCTGGCATTTCGACTGATACTCGTCATGTAAAAGAAAATGAACTCTTTTTTGCCTTAAAAGGAGATAATTTTGATGGGAATAAATTTGCTTACCAAGCCCTAGAAAAAGGAGCTTCTCATGTTGTTGTGGACGATGCAAGCGTAATTCCTACTTTAGGAGATACACATGATTCTAAAAAAATTGCTTATAAAAATCGTTATTTATTAGTAAAAAATGTATTAGAATCACTTCAAAAATTAGCAAATCTTAGAAGAAAACAATTTACCATTCCTTTTATTGGAATAACAGGAAGTAATGGCAAAACAACAACAAAAGAACTTCTACGCTCTGTACTTTCTCAAAAATTCAAAACATATTCTACTCAAGGAAATTTGAATAATCATATTGGCGTACCTCTTACCATTTTGAGAATACCCAAAAATACAGAAATTGCAATTATAGAAATGGGAGCAAATAAAATAGGTGATATAGAAGAGCTTTGTGCTATTGCAGAGCCTAATTATGGAATGATTACCAATATTGGAAATGCTCATTTGGAGGGTTTTGGGAGTTATGAGGGAGTTTTGAGAGGAAAAACCGAATTATTTCAAAGATTAATAAAAAACAACGGAACTGTTTTTATTAATAGTGATGATATGGTATTGAGCAATATGGCGAAGCGTTTTGATAATGAAAAAGTAATAAAATATGGCACAAATAATTCAGAAAATTATTATTCTGCTATTATTTCCGAATCTGCTCCTTTGATTAGTTATAAAGATGAAGAAGGAAAATTAATTAAAACGCAACTTACAGGAGCATATAATTTTTCTAATATTTTGGCTGCTCTTACTTTTGGTAAATTTTTTGGGCTTTCAAATTTTCAAATGAATAAAGGAATTTCAGATTATTTGCCCCAAAATAATCGTTCGCAAATTGAAAAGCGCAATCAGAGTCAGAATACTCTTATTCTTGATGCCTATAATGCAAACCCTGATAGCATGAAAGCTGCCTTGTTGCATTTGGAAACAATGCCCAACAATGGAAAACAAAAAGTTGCCATTTTGGGAGATATGTTTGAATTAGGAAAAGAATCTTTTCTCAAACACAAACAAATTTTAGACTTTGCCTTGCAACTCAAAATAGATAGACTAATCGTCTGTGGCAATGATTTTATAAAAGCAAAATCTACCAAAAATATTCTTTCTAGTTTGATTTTGGCTTTTGTAGATAAAAAGGAATTGACAGAATATTTGGAAAAAAATTCTATTAAAGAAAGTATTATTCTACTAAAAGGCTCAAGAGCAATGGGGCTAGAAACGATTACCAGTTTTTTATAAAAAAAAGAAAATCATTTTTGATTTATGAAAGCTACAAACTCAAAATAAAATAAATTGTATAAGAATAAAAATCAATTAATCATATACAAACACGCATTCAAAACACTGGTAATCAACAACTTAAACTTACAATCTATCTTTTTTTATTTGTAATTATTCTATATCCATTTATTGCCAATAAATGCGTAATTTTGCATTCTTTATTTTTCTCATCTGTATTGTATTTTTATGAAACGCTACAAACTTTCCGACCTTGTTCTTTTTGAAAATGATGATTATCTAATTGTCAATAAACCTCCTTTTTTATCTTCTTTAGATGAGCGTTTGGGAAATGCAATGAATCTTTTGAAGATTGTTAGAGCAGAGCTTCCAGATGCCAAACTAGGACACCGTTTGGATAAAGAAACAAGTGGAGCAGTTGCAATAGCAAAGCACTTTGAGGCTTACCGTCATCTTTCCATTCAGTTTCAAGAACGTCAGGTAGAAAAGGTGTATCATGCTGTTGCTAATGGAGTTCATGATTTTCAGCAGCAGGCTGTCGAAGTTCCTTTACATAAAATGAAAAATGGACTTTCACAGGTAAGTTACAAACAAGGCAAACACTCACTTACTTTTTTTACTACTTTGGAGGCTTTTCGTCATTATACACTTTTAGAATGCCGTCCAATTACAGGGCGTTTGCATCAAATTCGTGTTCATGCACAGACCTTGGGAGCTTCTTTGGTGGCTGATAAAGCATACGGAGGCAAAGATTTGTTTTTGTCAGAAATCAAACGTAAAAAATTTAATCTCAAAAAATGGGAAGAAGAATTGCCATTAATGCAGCGTGTTGCTCTTCATGCAAAAGAGCTAAGTTTTAAGGGAATTAATGGAGAAACCATAAAAGCAGTTACCGAATATCCCAAAGATTTGAGAGCATTATTAAGGCAATTAGGAAAGTTTGATATGTAAATTTTAGATACAAAATTGGTGGTGTTACACAAAGTATGATTTTTTTAAAGCGTTTATAGAATAGCAAAATTATATAACTAAAAACTACCCACAATGCCGTTGTTGATGTTTTAGCGAAGCGACACCAACAACCAAATAACTTATCATACTTTTTACAACACCACCAAATATAAAACACTAAAAAAATGAAAATCGGAATTATTTCGGATACACATTCTTATTTAGACCCAAAAGTAAAAGTATATTTTAAAGAGTGTGACCAGCTTTGGCATGCAGGAGATATTGGAAGTATAGAGGTGGCAGATGAATTAGAGAATTTTAAGCCTACTATTTTTGTTTATGGAAATATTGATGACCAAAAAATGAGGGTTCGTTATCCCAAAAATCAGGTTTTTGAGTGTGAGGGTCTGAAAGTTTTTATGACTCATATTGGAGGGTATCCACCCAATTACAAACCAGAAATTAGGAAACAATTAGATGAAATAAAACCAAAAATCTTTGTCTGTGGACATTCACATATTTTGAAAATAATGCCAGACCCAAAAAGAAACCTAATTCATTTTAATTCGGGAGCAGCAGGAAAACACGGTTTTCATCACATCAGAACGCTTATCCGTTTGGAAATAAATAATGCCAAAATAGAAAATGTAGAAGTGATAGAATTAGGCAAACGAGGAACAATTACAGATGAAGACAATCTCTAATTTTATCAAAAAATCCTAAGAGTAGGCTGTTCAGAATTTCAAAAACTCTTCCTATAGTTTAGTTTAATAGTCATTTTCATTTTTTGATGGATTGATTTATAAATCAAAAATAGCAATTAAAATTTTATTCTAGCTGCATGGCAGCGTACCCTTTGTAGATTTAGATTTTAATCAAAATGAACGCATTTAG
>CAKZOK010000108.1 GCA_937136415.1 uncultured Cytophagales bacterium
AATTGATGAAAAAAATAATACTAGTATTCTTTTTAAGCACATTTATTTCTACCAATAGTTTTTCTCAAGAAAAACTAACTTGGCATAAAAACGTTAAGGAAGCAGTAGAATTAGCTGCTAAAGAGAATAAAAAAGTGCTACTATTTTTTACAGGCTCAGATTGGTGTGGTTGGTGTAGAAAACTTCAAAATGATGTTTTTAAAACTCATGATTTTGAAGAGTGGTCTTCAGATTTTATTTTAGTAGAATTAGACTTCCCTAGAAGAACAGCACAAGACCCAAAAATTAAAGCACAAAACAGCCAATTACAACGTTTATTTAAAGTTCGAGGCTTTCCTACAATACACTTTGTTAGTCCAGAAAAACTAGCAAATGGAAAATGGTCTGCGCCAGAGCGTTTGCCTAATCCTATTAATTCCAATAGCTCAACCACCACGCATCCTAACTTATCGTGGAATGAAAGTACTCAATCTGAATGGTTGTATTTTTCATCGAATAGAGCAGGTGGAGAAGGAGGAATGGATATTTGGGCAGTAGAACTCAAAGAAGATTTAACTAGTACAGAACCTTATAATTTGGGGCCTACTATCAATTCTATTGATGCAGAAGTGACGCCTTATTTTGATGTAAAAGAAAATCGTCTTTATTTTGCTTCAAGATGGCATTATGGCTTAGGTGGCTATGATATTTTTTCTTCTGATAATAAATCAAATAATGAATGGGGAACGCCTGTTAATTTAGGACTTCCGTATAATTCAGCGGCAAATGATTTGTATTATATTCGCAATGCAAACGATACAACAGGTTATATTGCTAGTAATAGAGATGGCTCTCGTTCGTTAACTAAAGAGGCTTGTTGTAATGATATTTATTATTATGCTCAGCTGAAAGCATATCCACCAGACAGCGTAGTATTAGATACTCCTGATTTAGTAGTAGTAGTGCCACCTGTATTAGATACACCAGATGTTGTAATCGTAGAAGTACCAGTCTTAGATACGCCAGATGTTGTCATTGTGGAGGTGCCTGTAGACACACCACCTGATCCAACCCCAAGTACTACCACAGAGATTGTACAAGAGCTAGATGATTTGTTGCCTTTGAGTTTGTATTTTTTGTGAGAAATTGCCATAATCTCGCCTTTTTCGTCTGTGGCAGTTACCTCAAAATCTTCTGGCAAACTATCTTTTTGAATAACCCAAGAATGATAACGCCCTACATCTAGTTTTTTTGGAAGGTCTGAAAAAAGATTATCTTCTCCCAAAATATTTATAGGTGTAGCAATTCCGTGATAGACTTTTGAGAGGTTTTCTAGCTTTGCACCGAAAGCCTCGCCCAATGCTTGATGTCCCAAACAAACCCCCAACATATCTTTTGTTGGTGCAAAATGCTTGATAATCTCCAGTAATTTTCCTGCTTCTGATGGAATGCCACCACCGGGAGAAAGTAATATTTTATCAAATTTTTCTAGTTCTTCTAAAGTTACTTCGTCGTTTCTAAAGACGGTAACTTGTGCGCTTTGCTTTTTATCTATCGAAAATTCATTTGTTAGCTCCCTCAAATAATGAACTAAATTATAAACGAAAGAATCGTAATTATCTATGACTGCTATTTGTTTCATTTTTTTGTGTTTTGATAACCGTCGGCGAGGTTGAAATAAAACCGTCGACGAGGTAATGAAGTATTTTTAATCTGAAAAAATTCGTAATTCTAAACAACTATTTCTTCTGCCAATTTTAATGCTTTTCGAAGGGCTGCTAATTTATTTCCTACTTCTGCTAGTTCATTTTCAGGAACAGAACCTTCCACAATTCCTGCACCTGCTTGAAAGTAAAGTGAATTTTCTTTACTCAAAAATGAACGAATCATAATAGCGTGATTGTAATCGCCATTGAAACCAATAAAACCAACTGCACCACCATAATAACTACGATTTTCGGGTTCGTATTTATGAATAAGAGAAAGGGCATTTGGTTTTGGCGAACCCGAAAGCGTACCTGCTGGAAAAGTATCGGCTGCAATTTGCAAAGGCGAAGTTTCGGGAAAAAGCTGCCCACTTACCTTCGAAACCAAATGAATAACATGAGAAAAATATTGCACCTCTCTAAAAACCTCAACATTTACATTTGTGCCATTTCTACTCAAATCATTTCTTGCCAAATCTACGAGCATCACATGTTCAGCGTTTTCTTTTGGGTCATTTTGAAGCTGAACAGCCAAGGCAGCATCGGCAGAGGCATTTCCTGTTCGTTTGAAAGTTCCTGCAATGGGGTGAATGGTGGCTTTTTTATTAGTAACAACAAGCTGCGCCTCTGGAGAAGAACCCATAAGTTTGAAATTGCCATAATCAAAATAAAATAAATAAGGCGAAGGATTTACGCTTCTCAAAGCACGATAAACATTAAAATCATCGCCTTCAAATTTTTGATTGTAACGCCTTGAAAGAACAATTTGAAAAACATCGCCACGCTTACAATGCGAAATTCCGTGATTTACATTATCCAAATAATCCTCATCTGTCATATTTGAAGTTTCGTTTCCTTCTTTTTTGAAAGTATAAGTAGGAGCATTTTTGTTTTGAAGCGTTTCTAATACTTTTTTAAATGTCGGTTTGTTTCCTTCTTCATTTTCTAATTGATGCTCAAAAATATGAAGTTCGTTTTTGAAATGATTAATCGCAATTACATATTTGAAAACATGATATTGAACAAGTGGAATTTTGATTTTTTCGGTTTTTGGTGCTGTTACTTTCTCAAAATACTTAACAGCATCATAAGTTGTATAACCAAAAAGTCCGTTTGTAATAAAATTGTGTTTGTTTTTTTCGGCTTTAAAACACTTTGAAAATTTTGTTAATGCTTCTGTTACTTCTTTTGGATTTTCAATGGCTTTTTCGGTTTGGCTGCCATCTGGAAAAGATTGATAAATCGTTTCGTTTTCTACCTTAAAATTCGCTATCGGCTCACAACAGATATACGTAAAAGCATTTTGATTGCCATGATAATCAGAAGATTCTAGCAAAAAGCTCATCGGATATTTATCTCTTAATTTTAAATAAATTCCGACAGGAGTGAGCGTATCAGCTAAAATTTGTTGAGTAAAGGTTTTTAATTTGAAATTCATAGGTTTTATTTTTTAAACAAAAAAAGACTTATCACTTTTTTGCGATAAGTCTTTTTATATATATTAATCAAAGATATAATTTTCTGTTTTTCCTAACTATTTTTAATTTTTAGGTTCAGAACATACACGACTTATCGCCTATATCTTTGATATAGTGCCACCACCATGCAGAATTTGCAGAAGTAGATAAATAAGTGATATTTGAAATTGTGTTGTTCATTTTGTTTGTTAAGACTTTATTGATTGTCTTTGCACAAAAGTACAAAAGTTTTTTGAGTTTGCAGTTTTTTTTAATAAAAAACGATTAAAATTTAATTATTTATCAAAAATTTCTGAACTTTACATATTAATGTAACTGTTAGAAACAAACAAGCGTAAAATCGCAAGAAATTGATAAATTGTACAGACATACAGTTGTATATTTAATCGTCTAATTGACAACCGAAAAAATGAAAGAACTTAGCAAAACCTACCAACCTACCCAAATAGAAAACAAGTGGTACAAGTATTGGCTTGAAAATAAATTTTTTGAAGCCGAAGTACCTAAAGAGAATGAGCCTAAAAAAGAATCTTATACTGTCGTCATTCCTCCACCGAATGTTACAGGTGTCTTACACATGGGACACATGCTCAACAATACTATTCAAGATATTTTGGTGCGCCGTGCCAGAATGCAAGGTTTTGAGGCTCTTTGGGTACCAGGGACAGACCACGCATCTATTGCTACGGAGGCTAAAGTAGTTCGTTTGCTTCGTGAAAAAGGAATCAAAAAATCTGACCTTACAAGAGATGAATTTTTATCTCATGCTTACGATTGGAAAGACAAATACGGTGGAATTATTCTCGAACAACTCAAAAAATTAGGAGCTAGTTGTGATTGGAATCGTACAGGTTTTACCATGGACGAAGGATATTACAAAGCTGTTATTCGTGTTTTTGTTGATTTGTATAAAAAAGGTTATATCTATCGTAGTAACAGAATGGTAAATTGGGATTGTGAAGCTCAAACTACTATTTCAAATGAAGAAATAATTTATAAAGAAGAAGGCGAACAAGCATTTTTATATCATACAAAATATGAATTAGAAGATGGAGGAACGATTACAATAGCTACACAACGTCCAGAAACAATCATGGGAGATGTTGCCATTGCCGTAAATCCAACTGATGAACGTTTCAAAAAATTGATAGGTAAAAATGCAATCGTTCCTTTTATTGGTCGTAAAATTCCAATTATTGCAGACGAATATGTAACAAAAGATTTTGGTACAGGAATGCTAAAAGTTACACCTGCACACGACCCAAATGATTATGAAATAGGACAGCGACACAATTTAGAAGTTATTGATACAATCAATGATGATGGAACACTAAATGAGAAATGTGAAATGCCAGAAATGGTAGGAAAAGACCGTTTTGAAGTACGTAAGCTCATTACTCAAAAACTAGAAGAAGCAGGTTTATTAATCAAAAAAGAAGAAGTTGTTTCAAGAATTGGACGTTCGGAGCGTACTGGAAGCGTTGTTGAGCCAAAACTTTCGTTGCAATGGTTTATCAAAATGAAAGAAATTTCTACGACGGCTTTAGAAGTTGTTGAGAATGATGAAATCGTTTTGCACCCAGCCAAATTCAAAAATACATATCGCCATTGGATGTCGAATGTAAGAGATTGGTGTATTAGTCGTCAGCTTTGGTGGGGGCATCAAATTCCTGCTTATTTTTATGGCAAAAATGACGATGATTTTGTTGTAGCTGAAACAAAAGAAGAGGCAATTCAATTAATCAAAGAAAAAACAGGTAAAGAAGTTACTCAAAATGATATTCGTCAAGACGATGATGTTTTGGATACGTGGGCTTCTTCGTGGCTTTGGCCTATTGCTGTTTTTGATGGATTTAATGATGAATGTTTTGATAGAGAAACAGGAAAAATTGATTTATCAAAAAATAAAGAATTAGACTTTTTCTATCCAACACAGGTTTTGGTAACTGCGCCAGAGATTCTTTTCTTTTGGGTGGCAAGAATGATAATTGCAGGGTACGAATATACAGGCAAACGACCGTTTAAAGACGTTTATTTGACAGGAATTGTACGAGATAAGCAAGGCAGAAAAATGTCTAAATCTTTAGGAAACTCTCCAGACCCATTAAAATTAATGGAAAAATATGGTGCTGATGGGGTTCGTGTAGGAATGCTTTTTTCTTCTCCAGCAGGAAACGATTTGCCTTTTGATGAGAAATTGTGTGAACAAGGAAGTAAGTTTTCAAACAAAATTTGGCAAGCTCTACGCCTTTTAAAGTCTTTCGAACAAACAGATTCAGAAATTCCACAAGGCAACCAAATAGCCATAAATTGGTTTGAAGCAAAGCTAAATCAAGTATTTACAGAAATAGAAAATAATTATAAAGAATATCGTATTTCTGATTCCTTGTTAGGAATTTATAAGCTGATTTGGGACGAGTTTTGTTCGAATTATTTGGAAATGATAAAACCTGCGTATGGTTCTCCAATAGACAAAGGAACATATAACAAAACGATTGAGTTTTTCGAAACCCTAATGAAAATTCTTCACCCTTTTATGCCATTTATTACCGAAGAGATTTGGCAACTATTGGGTGAAAGAGGTGAAAAAGAAGCAATGATTGTTGCAGAATATCCAATGATAAAAGAATTTGATAACTCTATTTTAGAAAAAACAGAACAAATTTTTGAGCTTGTTTCTCAAGTTGGAAAGGTTCGTAATGCTAAAAATATTTCTCCAAAAGAAAAATTAGATTTGTTTGTAAAAACCTCTGATTCAAGTTTTTATGATGAATTTATTTCTTTAATTCAGAAATTGGCAGGAGTTGATAAAATCAATTTTACAGATGAAAAGCCAAACCCAGCGATGAATTTTGTAGTAAAAGGCGATGAGTTTTCTGTTCCAATTCAAATTAACATAGAAGAAGAACGCAAAAACTTAGAGAAGGAAATAAAATACGCAAAAGGTTTTTTAGTGGGTGTTGATAAAAAACTTTCGAATGAGCGTTTTGTAAATAATGCAAAGCCAGAAATAATTGAGAAAGAACGCCAAAAGAAAGCTGATGCCGAAGCAAAAATTAAAGCATTGGAAGAGGCTTTGGTAAGTTTGGTGTAATATGAAATTTCAATTTATTGTAAAATAAAAAATACTCAACTAGAAATAGTTGAGTATTTTTTGTATGTTGTAGAATAATTTTTTATCTATAAAATATAACAATTATGGAACTTATTCATGAAGATTTATCAAAAAAATTAATTGAGATTTATTATAGAGTTTATAATGAACTAAGTTATGGGTTTTTGGAGCGAGTTTATAAAAATGCCATGTGCTATGAACTAAGAGCAGAAGGTTTACCTTTTACGGTAGAGAAGCAAGTTGTTGTTCATTATAAAGGAGCTATAGTAGGAGATTATAGAACGGATATTGTGGTAGATAATAAAATAATGCTTGAGTTAAAAGCTGCTGAAAGTTTGGTACATGCTCATGAAATACAACTTCTTAACTATCTAAGGTGTACAGAAGTAGAAATAGGTTTTCTTATGAATTTTGGAAAAACACCACAATTTTCAAGAAAAATATATACGAATGACAGAAAAAGTCATCTTAAAAAAGGATAGATTATTAGAAACACAAATTAAATTACAAAGCCGTTTTATCCGTAAAATCCGTGTACTGTATTTCAAAAACACAAATAAAACAAATTATAAAGATGAAATTATAAATTCGTTTTATCAGTAAAATCTGTGTACTGTATTTCAAAAACACAAACAAAACAGATTATAAAGATGAAATTATAAATTCGTTTTATCCGTAAAATTCGTGTAATGTATTTCAAAAACACAGATGAAGCAAATTATAAAGATGAAATTATAAAGCCGTTAAATTTGTGTGCTATAAAAATAATTTATGTACTTTTGAATTAATTTTAATTTCCTATTTAATTCTCAAAAATTGAAAATCATGAACGGTTCTATTCGTTACCTTCAAACTCGTAAAGATAAAAGTGCTATTTTTTTTAAATGTCTGCCTGAAAAAGTAGCTGCCATCATTATTAATATTAAAGCAGATGCAAACTTTGATTTTTCTGAAACGCTACTCACAGCAGGGCTTTCAACAGAACAAACTCCTTTTATTTTGGCAAAAAAACAAGATTTGCCTTATACAGGAGAGCGAAGCAAAATTATCGAAACTCTTATTCATGATGGGTTCTCTGAATCATCTGCTCAAGATTTTCAAAATGCAGAAGCTATTTATCAACAAGCAAATACAAAATAAAATATAAAATTAGAAGTAAATACAAAATATTATATATCAACTTTGTATTTACTTCTAATTTTACACTTCTTTGTTATATAATTACCACTTTGTTACTTACTTTTTTTATTAAATGCGCATTTCTATAATCACTCCTTCCTACAACCAAGCTGCTTATCTTGAAAAAACAATTCAATCTATTATTTCGCAAGGATATGATGATTTGGAGTATATTTTGATTGATGGAGGAAGTAATGATGGCTCGTTAGAAATCATAGAAAAGTACAAAGAACATTTTGCTTTTTGGGTAAGTGAAAAAGATGAAGGACAAAGCCACGCCATCAATAAAGGTTTTGAGAAAGCAACAGGCGATATTATTACTTGGATTAATTCGGACGACCAACTTACTCCCAATACTTTACATCAAATTGCAGCCGAATTTGAGAAAGATACAACTAAAGAAACCTTTATAGTTCACGGCAAAACGATTCTTTTTGGTGAAAATATGACTGACAAGGAATTTGGAGCTTCTGCTACTCATTTTTTAGAACGTTCTTTGGCTGGGCTTCCATTTCCTCAACCCTCTTCATTTTTTAGAAAAGAATTAATAAGTAAATATGGAAATTTGAAAAAAGAATTTCATTTTGGAATGGATTATGAGTTTTTTGTTCCTGTTTTTTTGAATAAAAAAAGTATTTATATAGATGGAATTTTCTCAAAATATTTATATCATACAGAAAGTAAAAGTTTGACTCAACAGAGTGGCTTTGCTCGTGATTATGCAAAAATTTTTAGTAAAATATTACGTTCTTTCGAAAAAAGTAAAAATATCCATCATCAAAAAATAGTCAAAAATATTCTTTCAAAATTTAAGGAATTAGATTTTTATAGTGATACCAACTCTAATGATATATTCGAAATAAAAAATAATTTTACAGAAAAGCAATTACATTTAGCTTTTTGTTATAATCTTCTAAATCAACTCATTTTTTATTACGAAGCCATAGAAACAACTAACAAAACAGAACAAGCACAAAGCTGGAAAGAAGTCAGAAAAATAACTTCTTATTTGGTCAAAAATGAACCTAATTTTGTAATAAAAAATCCAGAAATAAAACGAGTTTATCAACGAAGCAAATTTTTGAACCCTACACTTATGGGATTTTTGAGAAAAATAAAAAAGATGGTGTAAAATTTTAATTCTCCATTTTTTGTCTATAAGCTACTGCAGAACGTATCTTGACATAACTCATTTTTTCTTCCAAATATTCAAATACAAATTTCATTCGGAATACTTCATCTTTTGGAATGCGTTTTCTAACTACTTTGATGGCTTTTTCAATAACTTCAATCTCTTCTAAACTCACAAATTCTAACCAATCAATTTGGTGTCCTTCTTGACTAGCTTTATGCAAATGCCCCAAAACAGTTCCTTCCGTCATATTTCGTTCTTGAGCAATTTGTTGAAGTGATTTATTTTCATTTTTAAATAATTCTAAGGTTACCTGTGCCGAACTAATTTGTTTGTCTTTGCTTTTATACCTTTCCAAATGAGCATCAACTCGTGTATTTCCTTTTGTTTTGATATAATTCAGAATTGCATCTAAAAAAACTTGTCCATAATCTCTCAATTTTGTATCGCCCACCCCTGAAACTTGTCGCATCTGAAACAAATGAGTAGGAGCTTTATCGACCATATCTTTTAACGTTGCATCACCAAAAACCATATAAGGCGCAATTCCCTTCGAATCTGCAATTTGCCTTCTAAGCTGTCGCAATTCTTCGAAAAGCCCTTCATAAAGTTGTGCTTTTTTGCTTTTTGGTCGTGCTGCTTGTTTTTCTCTTTCTTTTTTAGATTTATATTCAAACTGAACCAAATCTACTTTCTTTTTTTGAAACAAAACAGCCTTTGCAGCCTCTGTAAGTTTTAATGTATTGTTTTGGTCATAAGCAATTTCTATCAGTCCCATATTCAGAAATTGTAATAAATGCTGCTGCCAAATTCCAGCCGAAATATCCGAACCAGCACCATATGTTTTGATTTTGTCGTATCCTTTTTCCAAAATTTCTTGACGCTGCGAGCCACGAAGTACATCAATAAGCATAGTAAATCCTACTTTTTCATCTAATCGCATCATTGCTGAAAATGCTTTTTGAGCAATGATTGTTCCATCAAAATGTTTGGGAGGGTTTTTACAAACATCACAATTTCCACAATTTTCTAATAAGGTTTCTCCAAAATAACTCAATAATATTTTTCTTCTACAAATTCGTGCATCTGCATATTGTTGCATTCTATCAAGTTTGGCAAGTTGTAATTCTTTTTGCCCACTTTCCTCAGCAAAACTTTTCAGAATGGCTAAATCTTGAAAACTATAAAAAAGTAATGTATCACTAATAAGTCCATCTCGCCCTGCTCTTCCAATTTCTTGATAATACCCTTCAATATTTTTGGGAATATTATAGTGCATCACCCAACGAACATTTGGCTTATCTATCCCCATTCCAAAAGCAACTGTTGCACACACAATAGGTGTTCGGTCTGTAATAAAATCATCTTGCACTCGGTTTCTTTCATGTGCATTTAGTCCAGCATGATAATAAGCAGCTTTTACGCCTGCTTTTTGAAGCCTTGCAGCTACATTTTCTGTATTTTTTCGACTCAAACAATATATAATTCCTGATTCGTTTGGTCGCCTCAAAATATAATTCACGATGCTATCCATGCGTTTGTAGGCTGGCAAAACATTAAGTGAAAGATTTGGACGATTGAAAGAAGCCACAAATTCAGTCGGATTTTCTAAACCTAATTGACTAACAATATCCCTTCTTGTTATTTTGTCTGCTGTTGCAGTCAGCGCAATCATGGGAACAAATGGGAAGCGTTTTTTTAATGTTTTGAGCTGTGTATATTCTGGGCGAAAATCGTGTCCCCATTGCGAAATACAATGCGCCTCATCAACAGCAAAAAGAGAAATAGGCAAAGAACTCAAAAAATAAAGAAATGAATCGGTCAATAATTTTTCTGGCGACACATACAAAAGTTTGATTGTTCCTCTTTTTACATCTGCCTCAATCTCTCTTTGCTCGCCTATATCTTGAGATGAATTGAGAAAAGCTGCCGAAATACCATTAGTTTGAAGTGCATTTACTTGGTCTTTCATTAGTGCAATCAGAGGCGAAATAACAATACAAAGCCCCTCTAAAGTAACAGCAGGAATTTGATAACAAATAGATTTCCCTCCTCCTGTTGGCATCAAAACAAGTGTATCATTTTTTGTATAAACCGATGAAATAATATCTTCTTGCAAAGGACGAAAAGACGAATAACCAAAATATTGTTGAAGGGCGTGGCGAGCTTTATCTAAGTTCATTGAAAAATTCTTTACTTATAAACAATGTATTTTTTTATAGCTTTAAAGATACCTATTTTTTAGGAAAAGAACTTAAAAAAAAGAGTAGATTATTTGCAATACACTCATTTTTTTAGCAAAATGTGAATAATCTTTAAATTCTCAATAAAAATAATTACCTTTTGGCTTTTAAAGAGTTTTGAAAAACTTCTTGTTTCTATAAAACTCTACTTATTTATTTTTTTTAATTTTATCTTATTCTAAAATTACTTTACTCATGACTAAAAAAATAATCGCCGAATTTATCGGCACATTTTGGCTTGTTTTCGGAGGCTGTGGTAGTGCTATTTTTGCTGCTGGCTTTCCCGAACTTGGTATTGGCTTTGTTGGTGTTTCTCTTGCCTTTGGACTTACTGTACTGACTATGGCTCATGCGATTGGGCATATTTCGGGCTGTCATCTCAACCCTGCTGTTTCTATTGGGCTTTGGGTAGGAGGGCGATTTGATGCCAAAGAACTCTTACCTTATATTGTTGCACAAGTTTTGGGAGCAATCGCAGGAGCTGGTATTTTATATTTGATTGCTAGTGGCAAACCAGGTTTCGAACTGGGTGGCTTTGCAGCCAATGGTTATGGGGAGCATTCTCCTGAAGGATATAGTATGTTGTCTGCTTTCTTGGCTGAGTTTATTCTTACTTTTATTTTCTTATTTATTATTTTGGGTTCTACTTATTCTAAAGCTCCAAAAGGTTTTGCAGGGTTAGCTATTGGTTTGGGACTTACTTTGATTCACTTGGTCAGTATTCCAATTACTAATACTTCTGTAAACCCAGCAAGAAGTACAAGTCAAGCTCTTTTTGTAGGAGATTGGGCAATGGCAGAGCTTTGGCTTTTTTGGGTTGCACCTATTTTGGGAGCAATCGTTGCAGGTTTGGTGTACAAATTTTTATCTCCAGAAGAAGCTGAAGCTTAGTTTTTAATTATTTAATTAATACCAAATTATTCAAAACCCTAGAAATTTCAAAACTTTTAGGGTTTTGATTTTGTTGAATAATTTTCTTTCTAATTAAAAAAAATACTATAATTTTGAAAGAAAACATATTTTTGATGAATTGCTATTGGTATTTGAGAATTTTTGAACGTATATTTGTACTTATTATTATTCAATAAATGAATTCTTCATAGAGTTCGTCTAAAGTAATTTATTCAAACGCAAAAACAGACCTAAAAAAAACAGAATACATGGATATTAATTTAACTGTAATTCTTGCAGGACTTGCCGTTTTCGGAGTTGTTACACTTCTTCTTGTTGGATTGCTACTTGTTGCAAAGGCACAATTAGTACAAAGTGGAGATGTAAAAATCACTGTAAATGGTAATGATGATGACCCAATCGTTGTTCCTGCTGGCTCAACACTTCTTACTACACTTGGCGAAAACAAAATATTTTTACCTTCTGCCTGTGGTGGTGGTGGTACATGTGCTATGTGTAAATGTATTGTAGATGATGGTGGTGGTGATGTTCTGCCTACCGAAGTTGGGCATTTGAGCCGTTCAGAACAAAAAGAAAATGTTCGTTTGGCATGTCAAGTAAAAGTAAAAAAAGATATGCAAATACGTATTCCAGAAGAAATTTTTGGAATCAAAAAATGGGAATGTACTGTCAAATCAAACTACAATGTATCTTCTTTTATCAAAGAATTTGTAGTAGAATTACCTGCTGGGGAAGTTTTAGATTTTGAATCAGGTGGATATATTCAGATTGATGTTCCTCCAGTTACAGTAGATTTCAAAAATATAGACATCAAACCTCTTCCAAATGACCCACTAGGAGATGACAAATTTAGAGATGAATGGGACAAATTTGGTCTTTGGGATTTGAAAATGGTCAATGATGAATTAGAATTTAGAGCTTATTCGATGGCAAATCACCCTGCTGAGGGAAATATCGTCATGCTTAATATTCGTATTGCTACACCACCTTGGGATAGAGCAAACAACAAATGGATGGACGTAAACCCTGGTAAATGTTCTTCGTATGTATTTAATTGTCAGAAAGGCGACAAAGTTTCTATTTCAGGACCTTATGGCGAATTTTTCATTAAAGATACAGACAAAGAAATGATTTATATTGGTGGTGGTGCTGGTATGGCTCCATTGCGTTCTCATATTTTCCATTTGTTCCATACAGCCAAATCTGACCGTAAGGTTTCATTTTGGTATGGTGGGCGTTCGAAAAGAGAGCTTTTTTATGTAGATGAATTTAGAGCCATCGAAAAAGAATTTCCAAACTTTACATTTAATATTGCACTTTCAGAACCACTTCCAGAAGATAACTGGGACGGTTATGTAGGCTTTGTGCATCAAGTTTTGATTGATAATTATCTTTCTAAACACGAAGACCCAGAAGAAATTGAGTTTTATTTCTGTGGTCCTCCATTGATGAATGCAGCCGTAATCAAAATGTTAGATGATTATGGTGTTCCACAAGAACATATTATGTTTGATGACTTTGGTGGATAAGAAATATAGTTATAAGTTGTTAGTTATAAATGAATGAAACTACTACTCTATAAATAAAAAATGCTTGAAATTTCTATGTGATAGAAGTTTCAAGCATTTTTTGTATTATGAGCTTACTCTTTAGAATGAGAAGGTATTTTCATAGTTAAAACAAAGTCATTTCCCCACAAAGAGGCGTTTGAAGTAACTCAATTATTTTTTCTTTTTCTGTTTTATTGTCATAATTTCCCAAAAGATACATCAATTTTGTAAGCGCAGCTTCTGAGGTCAAATCATTTCCACTAATCACACCAATTTGAGTAAGTGCATGGCTGGTTTCATAATGTCCTTGCAACACATAGCCACCAGCGCATTGAGAAACATTGACAACAACAACACCACGATTAATTATTTTTTCTAAAATATCAATAATCCATTTTTCAGTAGGAATGTTTCCAGAACCAAAGGATTCTAAAACCACACCTTTTAGATTATCATTCTCTAACATAGGAAGGTAATATTTTGGATTCATACTTGGGTGTATTTTCCAAAGAATTACATTATCGTCCATTGCACTTTTAAAGTTGAGTTTTGTTTCTGGAACAGGTAGAATATAACTTTTGGCGTAATTGATAAAAATACCTGCTTCAGCAAGATGAGGATAATTTTGAGATTCGAAGGCTGTAAAATTTAGGCTCTGCACCTTTTTAGAACGATTTCCTCTCAAAAGCAGATTATCAAAATAAACACAAACTTCTGGAACTAAAGCTACTTTTTGTTCTTTTACAAGCTCATTTCCATCTTCTGTAACCATAATCTGTTGTTTACTTTCTTGCATAGAAGCAATTTCTAAAGCACCAATTAGATTTTCTCTTGCATCGGTTCGATGTGCGCTTATCGGAATTTGCGCCCCAGTCAAAATTACTGGTTTAGCCAAGTTTTGAAGTAAAAAACTCATTGCAGAAGCAGAATAAGCCATTGTATCAGTGCCATGCAAAATTACAAAACCATCAAATTGGTCGTATAATTCTTCTATCAACCAACTCATACTCAACCAATGTTCTGTCCCCATATTTGATGAATCAATAGGTTCAAAGGGAACAAGCATCGTAAGTTGAAACTTAAAACGAGTAAGCTCTGGAACTTTCTCTAATAAAATTTCAAAATCAAAAGGAACAAGACTACCCTTTTCATCGTAATCCATTCCGATTGTGCCTCCTGTATAAATTACCAAAATCGACGTTTTGCAGTCCTCATCGGCTGCTGTACGCAATTTTATGATGTTGTATTGGTCTAAAAGCATGTCAGTTACCAGTTATCAGTTATCAGTAATCAGCATAAGCAGTTACCAGTAAATAGCTACCAGTAACCAGTTAATTTCAAGATAACTTTGAATGTATATTTTTTATTTTCTAACTATTATTTTCTAGTTTTTAGTATTTGCATTTCCCTTGCCCCTACTCCCTTGTTCCAAATAATTCCTTTGCATTTTGAGTAGTTTTTTCGGCTACTTCTTTTATTGTAACTCCTTTTATATCAGCTATTTTTTTGGCAATAATTGGAATATAACTACTCTCATTTCGCTTTCCTCGGTGTGGAACAGGCGAAAGGTAAGGCGCATCGGTTTCTAAAATTAAATGTTTTAAATCTACGTTTGGCAAAACTTTATCCAACCCACCATTTTTATAGGTAACTACTCCACCAATTCCCATCAAAAAATCTAGTTTTTGGATTCTTTCAGCTTGGTCTTCTGTTCCACCAAAACAATGAAAGACACCTTTCAAGTTTTCGTCTTTGTGTGCTTCCAAAATTTCTAATGCTTCGTCGGTTGATGAGCGTGTATGAATAGCAATCGGAATTTTGAATTTTTTAGCCCAATTTATTTGAATAATAAAGGCTTCTTTTTGCTCTTCGAAAAAGGTTTTGTCCCAGTGTAAATCTAATCCAATTTCTCCAACGGCTGAAAATTTGCGTTTATTTAGCCATTCTTCTACAATATACAATTCTTTTTCAAAATCTTTTTTGACAGAACACGGATGCAAACCCATCATAGGAATAAAACGTTTTTCATCTTTTAACTCAATTTCGAACATTGGGTCAATAGAAGCGTGGTCAATATTTGGCAAATAAACTCGTTCTATTCCCGAATCATTCATTCTATCTACTAATTCATTCCAATCTGGTCTGAATTTTTTATCGTAAAGATGAGCGTGCGTATCTATAAAATTCATAGCTTTTTCAATTATCTGTGAGAGATGCACAACTGTGCAACTGTACAATTTTTGTATCTTGTTGCAAAGATAAAACAATACTTTGAACTCGTTTTTTAATTTTGATAATTTAATTCTTCTAAAATCTATGAAAAACCTTTTTTATGTCTGTTTGAGTTTTTTATTTGTTGGTTTGGTTTCTAAGGAAAAAGTTAAATCTTCAATATTACAGATTAATGAAAACAAAAATATAGACACACTTTTTGTTTATTCTTTGAAGTAAATTTTTACTATTTCAAATTCCCATAAAAATAAAGTTCTTTATTCTCAATCAATTTTGGGTGCAAAATTTTTATAAAATCTTCCAATATTTTATCTGGAAAAGCTACACCACTTTCAAAATAATCATTTCCACCATCTTTTAACTGTCTTTTATTGTGGTTAAAAACGCTTTTATTTTTGACAGATTTAAAAGAAACAAAACGCCTATCCGAACTCATAAGCTGATTCATATTCTTCCAATCGCTTGCATGAAACCAATAATCTGCCTGTTCTGCTTTGTCGTAAACCGATTCAATCGCTAAAGGAGAAGCTCCTGTTCCTTCCAAATCATTCCATAAATAAATTGCCCCTGCATCTTTGGCAAACTGCGCTACATAACTTTCTCCATTTGGCATAAACCAAGTTTCATTGTACCACACATTAAAAAAAAGTGTTGGTTTATTTTCTTTTTTTATACTAGCTGTTAGATTTTTGAGAGAATCATAATTTGATTTTACTTTATCAAAAATAGCTGTTGCTTTTTCTTCTTTTTCAAACAAAACACCAAAGAATTTTATCCATTCTGCTTGCCCAAGAGGTGTTTTTTCTAAGGTTTCATTACAAATAATCATAGGCAAACCGAGTTCTTTCATTTTTTGCTGTGTGTCGCTTGTTCCTCCATAAAGAGAAGCATCATACGTAAAAATTGCATCAGGTTCTAAGTTTAATAATGCTTCAAAATTAATTCCTGAACCATCATCATTTCCTACTTCTTTAATTTTTTGATTCTCAATATTTTTTCTAATTTTTTGATTCGAAACATACTGCGAACCTACAAAACCCACCAAATTATCAACATTATCTAAAACCGAAATAAATGTGGCATATTTTGTAGAACGTGAAATCATTCGTTTCAAAGGAATCTGAAGAGCAACATCATATTTTAAATTCGTTGTTGGTTTATTTTTCCCTTTATATAAAAGATAACGCTGTTGTAATTTCTGATTTTTATCATAAATCTCTACCGTTTTGAAATCTGGATATGAATAAGAACGAAATTGATTTGCATGAATTAATTTTAACGAATCAATAGGAATTTCTATTACTTTATTTTGAGTTGATTCATCTGTTTTTATATCAGAATTACACGAAAAAAGAAATAGAAAAAGTAGAAAATAGTAAAAATGCGAAAATTTCATTGTTTGGTTTGTCAAATTTTGGGTTTAAAAATCAAATAACGGAAAAATTAAGCAGTAGAAAAAGTAAGACAGTCATTCTAAAGTTTTATATCTTTGATTTTTTATTAAAAAAATATTAATCTGATGGATTATTTACAACTCATGTATCTGCATTTGGCAACAGTTGTTCCCAGTTTTTTTATCGGAACAATTCTTTTACTTATCAAAAAAGGCACAAAAACTCATAAAATACTCGGACGGATTTATATGATTTTGATGCTTTTTACAGCAATTATTACGCTTTTTATGCCTGCCATAGTAGGCTCAAGATTGTTTAATCATTTTGGTTGGATTCATCTTTTTAGTTTTTTGGTGCTTTATACTGTCCCTACGGCGTATTTTGCTATAAAAAAAGGAAATATAAAATCACACAAACGAAAAATGATTTTGCTTTATTTTGGTGCGCTTATTATTGCAGGAGCTTTTACTTTTTCACCTGGGAGATATTTGTATAATTTATTTTTTGTGTAGAAATAAAGATATTTTGATATTCTAAAATCAAATAATTAGGCTTTTTGAAACTTTTTTTTCAATTTTGATGATTACTTAATAATAATGTCGTTGGTGAAGACACCAACAACAGCAAAAAATAAAAACGGAAAAATTCCGTAATTCGTAATTTTTAATTCGTAATTGATTATGTCTCGCATTCTCACAGGTATTCAGTCTTCTGGTCGTCCACATTTAGGAAATCTTTTGGGCGCAATCTTACCAGCCATCGAACTTTCGAAAAAGGCAGGTAATGACTCTTATTTTTTTATTGCTGATTTACATTCTCTCACAACGGTAAAAGATGCCGAAACGAGGATTCAAAACACAAATGCTGTTGCTGCTGCGTGGCTTGCCTTTGGTTTTGATATTGAAAAAAATACATTTTATCGTCAGTCAAGAATACCAGAAGTAACCGAACTAGCGTGGCATTTATCGTGCTTTACGCCTTATCCAATGCTTGCAAATGCACATTCTTTCAAAGACAAATCAGGTGCTTTGTCAGATGTAAATGCTGGTCTTTTTACCTATCCTGTTTTGATGGCTGCCGATATTTTGATGTATGATGCTAATTTTGTTCCTGTCGGAAAAGACCAAATCCAACACTTAGAAATTACTAGAGATATTGCTTCTACTTTTAATCGAAAGTATGGAGAAATATTTGTCATTCCAGAAGTAAAAGTAGATGAGCAAATAATGACCATTCCGGGAACAGACGGACGTAAAATGAGTAAATCGTATGGAAATACACTTGATATTTTCTTGCCAGAAAAACAGCTCAAAAAACAAGTTATGTCTATCATAACAGACAGTACTCCTTTGGAAGAACCAAAAAGCACAGAAACCTGTAATGTTTTTTCTTTGTATAAATTACTAGCTTCTGAAAGTGATTTGAAACAGATGAAACAAAACTATGCAGGTGGAAATTATGGCTACGGACACGCAAAAAAGGCTCTTTTAGAACTTATTTTGGATAAATATAAAACTGAAAGAATTACTTTTGATAAATTAATGGCTAATGAAAAAGAACTGGATAATAAACTCAAAATAGGTGAGAAGAAGGCAAGAAAAAGAGCTAGACTTGTTCTTAAAAAAGTACGTGAGAAATTAGGGTTTGGGAATGCAAGAAGAATGTATATGTAAATATTATTCTTGGCTCTTCCGACTGTTTAGCGAAAAAAAATATTTTGTTTAAGGTCTGCACCGAAGGTCTGACTTGGACAAAATAAGCCTTTCTTTTCTGAACTGCAAATACTTATTTTAACAATCGCCGTTGTCGGTGTCGCACCGACGACTTTCAACCACAAATTTCAAAGAAAAACAGCTCAGAATAGCTCTATATTTCCAAAATTGCCCTTTTCACACTATATTTGCATATTATTTTTTCGGCTTTTTATCAAAACAGAACAATCTTATTACTTTATTTGTTTTTATTGTCTATCAAAAAAAACAAATAAAAAAACTAAAAAAATCAAAAAATGCGATTCAAAATATATAATTAAATATCATTTTTTTTATTATTCATTTTATTGGTTTTAATTCAAAAAGTCGCTACATCAACCATTAACTAAAAGATATAACGTGGATTTATTCGAAAAATTAAAAACAAATCGTGGCCCTCTTGGTCAATTTTCTTCTATTGCACATGGCTATTTTGCTTTTCCAAAATTGGAAGGAGAATTGAAGCCTCGCATGAAATTTAGAGGAAAAGAAGTATTGACATGGAGTTTGAATAATTATTTAGGGCTTGGTAACCACCCAGAAGTACGTAAGGCTGATACAGAAGCTACAAAAGATTGGGGGCTTGCTTATCCAATGGGTTCACGCATGATGTCTGGAAACTCAAATACAATAGAAGAATTTGAATCTCAACTTTCAGATTTTGTACAAAAAGAAGATACTTTTATACTAAATTATGGCTATCAAGGAATTATGTCTGTTGTAGATGCACTTCTTGACCGTAAAGATGTTGTAGTTTATGACTCTGAATCTCATGCCTGTATTCTTGATGGACTCAGAATGAGCCTTGCCAAACGCTATGTTTTTCCTCATAATAATATTGAAAATTGCGAAAAACAATTAGAAAGAGCAACTAAATATGTAGAAAATACCGGAGGCGCAATCTTGGTAATTACGGAAGGCGTTTTTGGAATGTTGGGCGACCAAGGAAAATTAAAAGAAATTGTTGAGCTTAGAAAAAAATACAATTTCCGTATGCTTGTAGATGATGCACACGGCTTTGGTACAATGGGCGAAACAGGTATCGGAACAGGAGAAGCGCAAGGCATTCAAGACGAAATTGATATTTACTTTTCTACATTTGCCAAATCAATGGCAAGTATTGGAGCGTTTGTTTCAGGCCCAGAAGACGTAATTAATTATTTGCGTTATAATATGCGTTCACAAATTTATGCCAAAACATTGCCAATGCCTCTAGTAGTTGGTAATATGAAACGCTTAGAAATGCTTCGCACAATGCCAGAACTAAAGGATAACCTTTGGAAAGTGGTAGATGCCTTGCAAAGTGGCTTGCGTGAAAATGGCTTTAATATTGGAGAAACTGATTCGCCTGTTACGCCAGTATTTTTGAGTGGTGGAAATAATGAAGCTGGAAATCTTATCATTGACCTTCGTGAAAATTATTTTATTTTCTGTTCGGTTGTGATTTATCCTGTTGTGCCTAAAGATGTAATTATGTTGCGTCTGATTCCAACAGCAGCACATACGTTGGAAGACGTAAACCAAACGATTGAAGCATTCAAAGCTGTTTCGGAGAAACTCAAAAGTGGTGTTTATGCAAACAATGAAATTAGTGCTGCCATATAATTAGAGTTTATTTGGGAGATATTTTTTATTTATTTTTATTATCAGAAATATTAAAAAACATCTCTCAAAACAACTAACCGTCTGTTTTTCAGATGATTATGTTTAAACTTATTAAATCAAAAATAAAAAAATATCTCTCTATTTGTAAAAAACATTTAATAAAATCAAAAAAAATGCTTTGAAACACTGTTTTTGATGGTTTTGTTAGTATATTGTCATTCAAATAGAGCAGAACAGAACTATAAAGGTGTTTTGCCTTATACCTTTTTTGCTTTTAAAAGCATTTTTTTAAATTAAATTTACAACCTTCAATTTACTTTTCACTATGGGTCGTTATCAAGAAGTCGAAGACTTAATCACACAATTAAAAGAAGATTTTTCTAAATTTTACGATAAAGAAAATCAAGCTGCAGGAACTCGTATCCGTAAAGGAATGCAAGAACTCAAAAAATTAGCACAAGAAATCCGTACTGAAGTACAGGAAACTAAAAACAAACGTACTGAAGCTGCCAAAAAATAATTTTTGCTTCAAATGTATTTTGTTATGCTAAAAAAGCCATTTCTATTTTTATAGAAATGGCTTTTTTGTGATTATTATTTCAATAAAATTTGGCTTAATTTTGTTGGTTATTAAATTTTAGTTTTGATTCTTATAATTCCTTATTAATGACTATTTTTTTAGATTTAAGTTCTGTTTTGAAAAAAAATATATTCAAATTTTATTTCTTTTGTTCAATTTTTATTCTATGTTTTGGGTTTTCTCTTAAAACTTATGGGCAATTTTCTACAATTTTAGAAGGCAAAATATCTCCTGCTGCTTCTTATAAAATGATTGTGGAATATCAATATCACTACCTAACTTATCAGCCCCAAAGGCAGCTCATTACTACAAATGAAAAAGGAGAATTTGACTTGAATATTCCTTTAAAAAAATCTACATGGGTAATATGGAAGTGCAAAGACAAACAAGGACAAATTTATTTGCATGTGGGGGACAGCCTAAACATGCAAGTAGAATTAGGAGCTTTTCCTTATGGAACAAAATTTTCGGGTTTGGGGGCTTCCGAAAATATTTTTTTACAAAAATGGGAAATAGAGTTTGGAAATACTTCAAAAAATGCCTTATATCCTCAAAAATATAAAAGTTCAAATGAAAAAACATTTAAAAATGAAGTAGAAAAAATACGTAAAAATCAATTTAAACTTTTAGAGGAGGCGATAGGAAAAAAACCTCTTTCAGATGATTTTATTTTGGCAATGGAACAGCAAATTACCTATCAAAATGCAAATCATTTGGCAGAATATTCTGTTTTGAATGCCTTTCTAAATGATAAATCGCCTCAAGTTTTGTCTGAGCAATATTATTCTTTTTTTGAAAAGATGATTATTCAAAGTCCGTCAGCACTTAATCAAGCTGTTTATTTACGATTTTTAAGAAATTATTTAGAGTTTCGTTATATTCAATCACATAAAGAAACCTCTCTAAAAGCCTATGCTGATTTGTATTACCCTCTTCTTTTCCAAATTACAGAAAAGGAGCTTTTGGGAAGCGTACAAGCACATGCACAAGCTATTTTGATTATAGAATTAGTCAAGCTAAAAAATGATAAATTATATAAAAAATATTACAAAAAATATAGTATTACGCATAAAGAAGACAAATCATTTCCTATTGTAGAAAAATTTATAGAAAATGCTCAAAAACTAAAAATAGGAAAGATAGCTCCTAATTTTTCATTAGAAAATACCGCAGGAAAAAATGTTCAACTATCTGATTTTAGAGGAAAAGTTGTTTATTTATTTTTTGGTTCTTTGGAAAATAACTTGACACAAAATTATTTGAAAGGCTTCCAATATCTGAATAATCATCTTAATAATGAAGTTGTTTTTTTGTGGATTCAGACTGCACAACTCAACTCTTCTATAACAAAGGATAAAAAAATAAATGCAAAGTTTAAACAATTAAATATTATTTCTTTGGTTTGCTATTTTTCTGATACATTAGGATACAATTTGGACAAATTACCAGTAGCTTTTTTGATTGATAAAAATGGAAAACTAGCCTATTCTTTAACCAAACTCCCCTCTACTGATGGGCTTTTAGAAGATATTAATTATCTATTAAATAAATAATTTATCCTCTTGTACTTGGGTCATAGGCATCACGCAAACCATTTCCTAAAAGATTAAAAGCAAGAACCAAAATGCTAATACAAAGACTCGGAAAGACAATCAAATGCCAGCTATTGCTTGTTCCAATAACAGAATATCCCTCCAAAACCATCATTCCCCACGAAGGCGTAGGAGGCTGAACTCCCAATCCCAAAAAGCTCAAACCTGCTTCTATCAAAATAGCTGCTGCAAAATTTGAAGTGGTAACCACAACAATTTCTCCAAGCATATTAGGCAAAATATGTCTAAAAATAATTCTCCAATGACTCATACCAAAAGCATGTGTAGCTTCAATAAATGGTTTTCTTTTGATAGTTTTTATTTTTCCTCTTACAATACGAGCAATTTCGACCCACATTGTCAGTCCGACAGCCACAAAAGCCACCCAAATTCCTTTGCTTTGAAGAACAATCGTAATGGCAATCACAAGCATAATACTCGGAATAGACCACACCACCGTCATAAACCAATAAATAACACTATCTATCACACCTCCAAAATAGCCAGAAATTGCTCCCAAACTTACCCCCAAAACAAGCGAAATCAGAACGGCAATCGCTCCAATAGTAAGAGAAATTTGTGTTCCATACATCAAACGGCTCAAAACATCTCTACCTGAACGGTCAGTTCCGAGCCAGTAGGTACGAATTTCTATATTTTCTTTTTGAAATTCCTCTGCAAGTTTGAATAAAGTTGTCGTTCTGATACGTTTTTGAATATCAACATAGCGAACTGTATCACCTTTTATTTCATAATTATAATTGAGAGAATCATCTAATAACAAACCAGAAACACCTGTAAAGACAGGTTTGGTGGCATAAATAAGTGAATAAGAAATTTCTTTTTTTTCTTTTCCATAAATTTTGAAAAAAACAGTATCACCTACCACCCTAAAAGTATCTATTGGTGTGATGGTATAATCAGTTTCATCTCCATAATAAATACTTTCAAAAAACCCTGTATGGTCTGTGGCTATTCGTTTTCTGAGTTTTAATATTTTTGCTTCAAAGACAGGTGTTTGTTTTCTAATTTGAACTACTCCATCATTTGCATTTGGTGTTTTGTCTGGCATAATCGTATGTCCTGCAAGAGCCACAAAAACAGCAAATAAAATCACAAAAAGCCCAAACATTGCTGGTTTATGATTCAATAAGCGTTTGCGTATCTGTAAAGAAGGTGATATATGCTTAAATTCTGATGCCATTTAGAAAAATAAACGAATGAGCTATTGATAAATAATGACTAACTGTAAAATGGGTAATTCTGAATCCTTTTTAATTATTGATTGTCATAAAAATAATTTAAAAGACTAATTTACTAAGAAAGATACATAAAAACTATTCTTATGAAAAATTACGAATTAAAAATTAAAAATTATAGAAATAATTTCAATTTTTATTTTGTCTTTCTTCCTTTCCATTTATACCCTTTTGTTTGTGCTGCAATTCCAAAAAAAATGGCATACAGACTATAAAAAAGCCACCAAAACAGTAAAGTAAAAATTGTTTTTAGTTGTTTTAAAAAAAACAAAACAGAGAATAAAAATAAAAATTCTAAACTCATTTTGAAAAAAAATGTAAAATAAAGATATTTTTTTAGTTCTAAACTAAAAGAATAGAAATTATCATTCCAAATATCAAAAGGTAGAAAAATAAATATTAATAAAGTAAAAATTTGAACCAAAAACACAAAAACACTAATGGCTGCATGACTTACTTTTTTGTGTTGATTCCATTTACTTGCCCAACGCTTTCGTTGGTTATAAAACTCTTTCCAAGTTTGAGTAGCTTCTGTTTCGACGATTGCTTTATCTGATTTTAAAAAAAATATATTCTTAGGATAATTTTTATAAAATTTATGCAATAAAAACTCATCATCTCCAGATGAAATTTGATAACCATTGTTTTGATTATTGTTATCATTTTCTTGTTTTTCATATCCTCCCATTTTCTCAAAAAGCTCCTTGGAATATGCCATATTTGCGCCATTGCAAGTAAATGGAAAACCCAAATTTAGGGCAGCTCCTCCACAACCTATCAAAGTTGCAAATTCGGAAGCCTGCAGAGTTGCAAAAAAATCCCTTTTATGATTCAATCTAACTGCCCCAGCAATAAAAAAGGCTTTTTTATCTGTCTTTTCTTTGTAATTAATGAAATTTGAAAAAGTAGAAAGCCAATTTTTCTTTACTCTGCAATCTCCATCTGTGGTAATAATATATTCAAAATTTGCCTTCGAAACACCCAAGGTAATTGCTCGCTTTTTGTGGGCAGAATCTGCAGCAGGAACAGAAATAAGCTGCAAGGAATAAGGCATTTTATTGATTAAATTCTTTACAATTTGTGCCGTTTCATCATCCGAATTATCATCTAAAACTAAAACTTCAAAATCGTTATTGTCTAAATCTTGCAAAGTCAAATCATTTAATAAAGCTGCAATATTTTTAGCTTCATTTCGAACAGGAATTAAAACAGAAAAGTGGATTTTCTTTTCTTCTGAATTATTTTGATAAACAAAAATACCTTCTTTGTGCCAACCGTATAGAACGAAAAGCAAAACAAAAATATAAATCCAAAAAATGAGTAGAGTGAGGTAAAAAATACACTTGTTTGATTAGCGAGTGACTATGCAAGGAAAATACATTTGTTTGATAGTTAAGGATTTGTAGGATTGATAGGATTTAAAATACTGATTAAAATTGCTATTTTATTTAATCTGTCAAACCAGTTCTATTTGTGTTATGTATTGCCAAAAAAAAAATATTTCATATTCGTCAAATCTGTTCTATTTGTGTTATGTATTGCCAAAAAAAATATATTTCATATTCGTCAAATCTGTTCTATTTGTGTTACACATTTCTTAAAACTGAAAATAAATAAATGGCTGAATCCCTGCTGTCTTGAATTGAAAGAGAACTAAAAGAGCAGCCACAATAATAATTGCTTTTACCACATCTGGCAACTCTGCAAAGATATTTTTTGCTCCTGTTTTTATATTTTCTGGCAACCAATGAATTACAAAACCCAAAAGCAAGACAGCATAAATAGTTTTATATGCTGCAATCCTTTCAAAAATCCCTGCAAACTCAAACTTATAAAAAATCTGTTCTAACATTAAATTAACTGTCGCAACATCGGCAGCACGAAAATACATCCAACAAAAACAAACAAAATGAAAGGTAATAATCAACATTATCAAATTATAAACCTTTGATTTTTGCCAAGATTCTGGAATATCTACAAAAGTAAGCCAAAGTTTGTGAACAGCCAAAGCAACGCCATGAAGCGCACCCCAAATCACAAAACGCCAAGCATTTCCATGCCAAAGCCCTCCTAAAAGCATTGTTAGGAACAGGTTTACATACGTTCTTACTTTTCCTTTTCGATTTCCTCCCAACGGAATATACAAATAATCACGAAGCCACGAAGAAAGTGAAATGTGCCATCTGCGCCAAAAATCTGTAATACTGACAGATTTGTAAGGCGAATTGAAATTGATAGGCAAACGAAAACCCAAAAGCAAAGCTACACCGATGGCAATATCTGTATAACCCGAAAAATCACAATAAATCTGAATAGCATACCCATAAACAGCCATCAAGTTTTCGAAACCTGTGTATTGAAATGGCTCGGCAAAAATTCTGTCGACATAATTAGCAGAAATATAATCCGAAATAAGCATTTTCTTTATCAATCCATTGATAATCAAAAAGATAGCTTCATTATATTCTGTACTTGAAAGTTTGTATTTTTGATAAATTTGAGGCACAAATTCGGCAGCTCTCACAATAGGGCCCGCAACAAGTTGAGGAAAAAAACTTACATAAAAACCAAAATCAATTATATTTTTGACAGGTTCTAACTGTTTTCTATAAATATCTATCGAATAACTAATAGTCTGAAAGGTATAAAAAGAAATACCAACAGGAAGGAAAATAGAAGTAGTATCAAAATAAGGTTTGCCAACAACAAGATTTAGAAAATAGGCAAAATAATCAGTTTTGGCAACATTCCAAGAAGTTCCTGAAAGCCATTCGGAGGTGGTATTCAGAGAATCAACAAAGAAAAAAGTATATTTGAAATACGCCAAAAGAGATAAATTAATGACAACACTAAGCGTAACAAGTAACTTTCTGTGTTTTTGGTCATTACTTTTAAAAATTCCTTCTCCAATAAAATAATCTACAATCGTAGAAAAAATTAGAAGCAGAAAAAACCAACCACTTGACAAATAATAAAAATATAAACTAAAAAGTGCTAAAAATGATGTTCTGGCAATCTGTTTATCTTTGGCAAATTGGTAGATGAAAAGTACGAGCGCAAAGAAAAACCAAAACAAAACTTTGGTAAAAATAAGAGGGTCATTTTCTTTGTATAAAAAAATACTTTCCATAAAATGAATAAAAAAAGGCGTAAAATCTAGTTTAGATCCGAAGTTTGTAAAGCAATTTCAAAGCTACTAAAAAAAAGGATTTTATTTCAAAAAAATTTGAAATAAAATAGAATTTATCCCCTTAAAACCCTAAATAAATTTAGCAGAGTCATTAGAAATACAAAAGCAAAAAAAAGTAGATTCAAAAAGCTATTAAATATAAGCCATTCAAATCTACTTTTTTTGTAAAAAACAATCACAATTAATTCTAACTAAAAGCTATTTTTATGATTTTATTGAAACATAGTATTCCAAAACTTGCTGTAAATCGGCTTGTTTTTTTATAGAAATTTTATTTTTCTTCATATAAGTTTTTACTTCTTTAGCTCTATCGCCTACCAAAGTATATAAATCTGATTTTTTATCAATTTCTATTGCCACTTCTTGATTTGGCAGCTTGGCAAATAACCTTGTACGAGTAATAGCCTTCGGATTTGGGCAGGTTGAGTGCATTCCAGGGTGATAAAAAGGCTCTTGAATTGTTACTTCATAGCTTTGCAAAGCATACGAATTTTCTAAAGCAAGTGTTTTCATGTACTTCAATCGCTCTTTTCCCTCTTCTTCTATTGTTGCAACTAGAAAAAATTCGCCTCCTATATTTACATGATTTACTTTGTGTTTGTGCAATGAGCGTGTTTCATTATTTTCCACAAACTCCATTGCATCACTCATAATATTATAACGAAGTTCAAAACCTTCTACGGTTGTTTCTTCATCTTTTACCAAAACATTACTCTTGACAAACTCATCTTTAAGATAAATACTGCCATCTAATTTATCAGGTGTTTTAAATTCTGTTACTCCTTGGCTAACAAGATTTCTTAACATTAATCTATTTTGTAAATCACCCATATTTCCTCCAACTTCTGTTTTTACTCGTTGTTGAGCAAAAGACGAAAAATTAAGAAAAAAACATGATAGAAAACATAAAGAAAGTGTTGGAATATTGAGATATAAATTATTTTTCATATTATAATTAGAATATTTTTTGGCTGGTTGGGAAAATATTTTGTTTAGACACGACTAAGGTATAAAATTTATATTAAAAAATAAAACAACTCATTCTAAAACTATTTATTTTTTTATTTTTTCAGTAAAAAAAATATTTTTTTTACCTTTAAAATCCTATTTTATACTTCTTTATTATTTCAAGATTTTACTTCTCATTTTTTTATTATTCAACTTTCAGCACCTATATAAAGAATATACTTTTAATTAGAGTACTGGACATGAGTTAAAAAGTTGTTGATGTCGCTACGCTAAAACACCAACGAACGGTGTTTTTCCCTGTTCTGTGACTCACAGAACAGCAGATACATCTAGTGTCCAGTACTCTAACTTTTAATACACCAACCAATATTGGACAGAAATAGCAACAGAAAATATTTCTATTTATGAAATTTGTAGGTGTTGGTTAGGAATACAATTTATGATTAGGAAAAAAAAATTTAGATACAAAAAGAAATAATTAGCATTATTTTTGAAAAACCTTTACTTTCTTTCTAAGGATAGTACAATTTAATGTCAGTTTTTTGTACTTTGCATTCTAATTTTTTATCAAAACACAACCTCATATAACTTTTTTAATTGGAAATTATGATTTATTTTTCAAAAACTCATTTGATTTGATTACATTTGTTATTAAAGCTCTCTGAATTTTCATTATATAATTTAAAAAAAATAATTCTATTAAATTCCTATTACCTAAAAATTATATTACTATTTATTCAAAATTTATTTTAATTTTTTAGACTAAAAACAGAAATTGTTTTTGAAATAAAAAACTGAATTTATCTAAAAAAACTAATTATGGCTATGTTCCAATCAAAAAAACAAACAACAAGTTCTTCAGCAGAAGCAGAAGCAAATAATATTATAGGCAAAGGCACTAAAATTATAGGTGATTTATTAACACAAGGAAATATTCGTATTGATGGCGAAATTGATGGAAATATTACTTCAAAATCTAAGGTTGCACTAGGAAGTGGTTCTAACCTAAAAGGAAATTTGGTAGCAAGCAACGCCGAAATAGAAGGCGAAGTAACAGGAAATATTTTTATCGCCGAATTGCTTATCTTGAAAGCAAATGCTGTCATCAATGGTGATGTTTTTGTTTTGCGCATGATAACCGAACCAGGTGCAAAAATCAATGGACAATGCAAAGTAGGCGAAGCTCCAAAAGTAACCTCATTATCAAATGCAGCCTTAAATAGCTCTCCTAATTCATTAAATGGAAAAAAGAATGAACGACAAATCGGACAAAAATCAGAACGAGAATTACAAACCTCAAGATAATCTAAATAATAATTTTGATGATAATTCGTCGGAACAATTTTCCAAATTAGAGGACAAATTTTATAAACAAATGGAAGAAGCAGAAGATAAGTTAGACAAAAAATTTGAAGAACAACTCAAAAAAAATTTTAAATCTGATACTCTTTCACAAAATCCAATGGAAAATAAAAAGCCAGAACCAACATTCAAAAATGCTTACACAGACAAATTGAATGTTGCTTCTCAAAAGCGAGAAAAAGCTCTCAAACAAGGCACAAACAAATACATCAAATATTCTAGTATTGGAATGGAGATGATAGGTTCGGTGCTTTTGGGAGGTTTTGGAGGAAACTGGCTAGACAAAAAGTTTGAATTTAGCTTTCCTCTCTTTACCATTACTCTTATTTTACTTGGTTTGGCAGCTACATTTACGCACCTTATTATGCAACTCAATGCTGATAGGAAAGCTGAAGAAGAGCAAGCAAAAAAAGCCAAAAACTAATCTTTTTTAGTTTTTGGCTTTTTTATTTGTTTAACTGAGCATCTGTAAAGTTTCACAAGGCTGTCAATCGTTTATACAACTAAATACTTCTGTACTAAATTATTGCCAACATTATTTTGAATTACCAAATATGCACTTCTTATTTTCTAAGTCTTATAAAAAATCCATTTAGAAACTTCTCTATAGGTTGGTTTTTTTCCATACATCAAAATTCCTATTCTATAAATACGCCCTACAAACCAAGTTGTTCCTAAAAAAGTCAAGAATAAAATAAGCATTGACAATAATACTTCCCAAAGAGGTGGCTCAAAAGGAATCCTGACCATCATAATAATCGGTGAAGTGAGAGGAAACATTGAAGCCCAAAAAGCAATAGTTCCATCAGGGTCATTGACGACCAAACCAATAATTCCGATAGCCGTAATGAGTGGAATAGTGAGAGGAAGCACAAACTGTTGTGTATCTGTTTGGTTGTCCACAATCGAACCAACAGCACCATACAGCGCACCATATACCAAATATCCCATTATAAAATAAAATCCAAAAGCACTAATAATAAGAGAAAAATTGAGTGTTTGAACAGTTTCTAAAATATTTTGAACAGCTAAATCAGTTTCCAAATCTGCAGCCATTCCACCCGATTGAGCAATGATAGCTTGCGCTTCTTCTTGTGTCATATTATTTTCCAAAGAAAAGACAGAAGAAACTACAAAAAACAAAACCAAACCAAGCACAATCCAAATCAAAAACTGTGTAAAAGCCACGCAAGCCACACCAATAATTTTGCCTAGCATAAGCTCAAACGGCTTAACAGAAGAAATAATTACCTCTACAATTCGGTTTGTTTTTTCTTCCATTACACCACGCATTACCTGCGCTCCATATAAGAAAATAAAGAAATAAATCATCACAGCACTCAAATAAGCAACAATACTAGCGACTGTCGAATCGGTTCGGCTTTCTTTTGAATAGAGAGGTGTGATAGTTAGTTTTACTTTGGTTTTTGCTTCTTTTATCAAAATAGGGTTCATTCCTAACTTGACCAATTTTTTCTCTTCCAATTTTTTGGCAATTCTTCTTTCTATCTTTTTTTCTAATTGAACAGAAATATTTTTATCAGCAAAAAGCAAAATTCCTTTTGTATTTTCAGAAGTAACCGTTTTGGGAATCAATAATAAAGCATCAAATTCTTTTGATTTTGCTTTCAAATTTTCCTTTGCTTCTTCAATAGAATTTTGAAGAGGATAAACCAATTTTACATTATCAATTTCTGAAATTCTATTTAATAGATTTCCTTCATCAATTACCTGTATTACTTTTTGTCCTGTGTCCAAAGAAGTCAGCCAAGCAGGAACAACCATCAAAGCAATTACCAAAAAAGGAGCTAAAAGCGACATGACAATAAATGACTTTTTCCGAACTCTAGTCAGATATTCTCGCTGTATAATGATTTTTATTTTGTTCATACTATTTTGTGGTGTCTTTTAAACTCTAACGATTTTTAAAATTTTGAGGGTTTATATTTCATTACAACAAAGTTAAAAAAAAACATCAAACATCAATTTTTTAATCCTATTATTTTAACTTTGAAGGAAATTAAATTTCATTAAAAAAAATTACCAATTAAATGAATATTGAAAAAATAGATATTGAACTATTATCTCGCCTAACCAACGCAGCAGGCGCACCAGGGTATGAAGACAAAATCCGTGAGCAAATTCAAAAAGAAATAAAAGAATATGTTGATGAAATGAGTGTTGATAATTTGGGTAATTTGATTGCCATAAAAAAAGGAATACAATCAGATACAAAAGAAAATAAAAAAGTAATGGTCGATGCCCACATGGACGAAATCGCTTTTATGGTTACTCATATTGATGATAGAGGTTTTGTGCGTTTTCATCCACTGGGAGGCTTCGACCCAAAAACTCTGACTGCTCAACGTGTTATTATTCACGGAAAAAAAGATATGTTAGGTGTTTTGGGAACAAAGGCAATTCACATGATGACTGCCGAAGAGCGCAAAAAAACAGCCCAACTAGATGATTATTTTGTCGATTTAGGATTACCAAAAGAGGAGGTAGAAAAATATATTTCGATTGGAGATACTATTACAAGAGAGCGAGATTTGGTCGAAATAGGAAATACAATTTCTACAAAATCATTAGATAATCGAATTGCCGTTTATATTTTGGTAGAAACTTTAAAAAATTTGGAAGCCACACCTTATGATGTTTATGCTGTTTTTTCTGTACAAGAAGAGGTAGGTTTGCGTGGTGCTTTGGTTGCAACAAGAAATATCAACCCTGATTTTGCTATTTGTTTGGACACCACAGTTACCAACGATATGCCGAATGTTGCTCCTCAAAAACAAGTAACTCAATTAGGAAAAGGAACAGGAATAAAAATTATTGATTCTCAAGCCATTTGCGACCCTAGAATGGTAGATTTTCTGAAAGCGACAGCCGATAGAGAAAGTTTGGTTTGGCAACCCGAAGTTTTGCCTGCTGGTGGAACAAATACAGCTTCTTTACAACGTGGTGGAAATGGTGCAATTACAGGGGCAATTTCAATTCCGACTCGTTATCTTCATCAAGTAACCGAAATGGTGCATAAAGACGATGTTTTGGCAAGCACAAAATTACTTATGGCTGCCTTAGAAACAATGGACAAATATAATTGGGATAGATAAATGAATGAAGTAGGTTAAAATTAATATTTTGACCTACTTATTTTTTATGTTTTTATCATTTTGAAAGCTCTCTTTGATTATCAATAATTAAAAAAACAACAAAAAATGAACCCAGCAAACTATATAGAACAAACCAATCTAAGACCTACTCTTGATGGTAATGATATTGAAAAACTCATCAAAGAAACATTAAAATATAAATTTATGGGGGTCTGTGTTCCTCCTTTTTGGGTCAAGAAAGTCAAACGAGATTTGCTCAAAATAGATACAAAAGTAGTTACCGTGATTGGCTTTCCATTAGGATATAATCGAACAGAAACAAAAGTAAAAGAAGCCGAAGTTGCATTAAAAGATGGAGCTGACGAATTGGATTTGGTAATCTCAATGACAGGATTTAAGACAAATCCTTTTTGGGCAAAAGTAGAAATTACTAGGTTGGCAGAAATAGCCCATCAAGCCGAAAAAATGCTAAAAGTAATTATCGAAACAGCTTATTTGTCAGAAAAAGAAATAGTTCAAGCAGCTCTTATTTGTCAAGAAGCAGGAGCAGATTTTGTCAAAACATCAACAGGGTTCGCAAATGCAGCTTTTTTGTCCTCAAAAAATAATGACTTTTATGCAGGAGCAAAATTAGAAAACATAAAACTCATCAAAAATACCATTTCAGAAACAGTAGGAATAAAAGCATCTGGAGGAATCAAAACCTATCAACAACTACAAGATTTGGTAAAAGCTGGCGCAGAACGCATCGGAACTTCCTCAGGAGTAGAAATAATGGAGGAATATTTTAGTCAATTACGAATATGAAAAAACCACTTTTGAAAATCATTTTCAAAAGTGGTTTCTATATTTTTTCAGTAAAAATTATATTCAGAAATTAACTGATTACTGTTTACTGATTATTGGTAACTGTTTTACTGGTAACTGTTTTATTGGTAACTGTTTTACTGGTAACTGATTACTGGTAACTGGTAACTGATTACTGGTAACTGATTACTGGTAACTGTTTTACTGGTAACTGATTACTGTTTAACAGAATTCTTCATAAACGGCTGCCAAATGAGTTGCAATCGCATCTGCCGAACGCCCTTCAATATGATGACGCTCTACAAAATGGATTACTTCACCATCTTTAAAAAGTGCAATCGAAGGAGAAGAAGGAGGGTAAGGAAGAGCAAGTTCACGCACTTTATCAACAGCTTCTTTATCAACACCTGCAAAAACAGTTGCTAATTGTGTTGGTTTTTTGCTTGCTTTTTCTAAAGACATACGAACTCCTGGACGAGCTGCACCTGCTGCACACCCACAAACCGAATTGATAACCATAAGTGTAGTGCCACTTTCCGAAAGTGCCGTTTCTACCTCCTTTGAAGTTGTTAAATCTTTAAAACCTATATTTACAAGTTCGCCTTTCATGGGCGTAGTCAAATGTTCTGGATACATAATTTATATTAATTGAGAGTTTTAAAATTGAGAATTATACCAAACCCCTAGGATTTGAATTTACATAAAACCAAGCTGCAAACGAGCAGCCTCTGACATCATTTCGGCTTCGTAAGGAGGTTCGAAGGTAAGCTCTACATTTACTTCTTTTACTCCCACAACAGCCTCAACTTTTTCTTTTACTTCTGCTGGAATTTGTTCTGCCGAAGGGCAATTTGGCGAAGTTAGTGTCATCAAAATATGAACACTTGCATTATTTGGAACGAGTTCGACTGTATTTATTTCATAAATCAAACCTAATTCATAAATATCAACAGGAATTTCTGGGTCATAGATACTTTGAATAGCATTTATGACTCTATCTCTTGTCGATACTGTCGAAGTTGTAATTTCTTTATCTTTCATTTTTTTATTAAATCTAATACAAAATTATTCCTTAATATCAATTACTAATCACGAACATAAACTACTGAATATCAATAAATTAAAATCATAAAATAGCAATTTATTTAATTCTTATTCCTTATAAATGGATTGCATTCGTAATTTTTATTCTAAACAGCTTGATAAGCCAACGCATAAATTTTCATTTGTTTGACCATTGAAGCCAACCCATTGGCACGATTCATAGACAAAAGTTGCCCTAAACCTATTTTGTCAATAAAATAAAGTTCTGAAGACAAAATTTCTTTTGAAGGTTGCTCCGATAATACACGCATCAAAAGACTTACCAAACCTTTAACGAGCGTAGAATCACTATCAGCAAAGTATTTTAGATGCACTTCATTTCCTTTATCTGACAAATTTTCTTGTTTTTGGGCTGTCAGCCAAACTTTAGACTGACACCCTTTTATCAAATTTTCTTCTTTATAATCTTCTTGTGGCAAACTTTCTAGTTTTTTTCCTAATTCTATGATATAACCGTATTGGTCGTTTTTATTGTCAAAAAGGGCAAAATCTTCTATAATTTCGTCTTGAATTTGATTAATAGTCATAATCTTTTAATTTATATTTGATAATTTACTTGTACCTACAAAGATAATAGAATAAATTTAGAACTTAGATTTGAAAACTTAGAAGCAACAAGATATATTCTATTATTTAATTGATTGGTGTCGCTTTACCAAAACACTAAATAATAGCATTAAATACTGATTTTAAATTGGTCAGTCCTTTGGTACAGACCAATTTAAAATATAAGTTTACAACCAAATTCATAAAGAATCTCTAAATTTATCTTGAAAAAATTATTTTAGGACAAAAAAACCACTTATTTAATTTCTATTTAAAAAACAACAAAAATATGATAGCCAAACTAGCCGAAGGGACTTTAAAAACAAAATTTGGAGAATTTAGAGAAATACTATACTATGATGGACAAAAAGAATCCATTGCTTTTATGATGGGAGAAATTGAAAACGAAGAAAATGTTCTTTGTAGGGTACATTCTTCTTGTATTTTTGGGCATTATTTTAATAGCATTGAATGTGATTGTCAGCAACAAATGGATATTTCTCAAGAGCTTATTCAAAAAGCAGGAAAAGGAATCATTATTTTATTAGAACAAGAAGGAAAAGGAAACGGGCATTTTGCGCTTCTAAACAGTGTCAAGCACAAACGAGAAGGAATCAAACAAGCAGATGCTTACAAAGCCGTGGGGTTTAAAGACGATGCTAGAGATTTTTCTAGTGCAGCCAAAATACTAAAAGACCTAAAGATAAAATCTATCAAAATGCTGACAGGAAACCCAAAAAAAGTAGAAACCCTTACACAATTTGGAATTGAAGTAACTGGAATACAAGACACTGTTTTATAAAAAGCTATTTTCTACTTTCTTCTAATGCTTCTTTAATTCTTTTTTCAGTTTCGGCAATCAATGAAGTTGAGCTATTTCCTTTTTCTAACCAATCTTTCATATCAATGGGTTCTAATACTTTTAAGAAAAAATTAATTCCAAACGGAATAGGTTTGAAATGATAACGCTGTATTTTCCAAAAATTATCTATCACAACAGGAACGATAATAGGAGGGTTTTCTTTCATTGATTTGAACATCATGAGCATTCCTGCTGGCTTAAAATCTAGCATTTTGCCATCTTTAGAACGTGTGCCTTCTGGAAAAATACAACCTGCATAAGTATTGTTTTCTATATATTTTGAAAATTTTACCATCGCTGTTAACGACTGTTTTCTATCTTTTCTATCAATCAAAACCGAACCTCCATGACGAAGATTGTACGAAATGGCAGGTGTTCCGTATTCCAGTTCTTTCTTACTCACAAATTTTGGGTGGTATTTTCTAAATGTCCAAAGAATTGCGGGTACATCATAAATACCTTGATGATTCGAAACAATAATAATTGGTCGGTCGGTTGGAAGGTTGGGCTGTTTCATTTTTGGAAGCCTTGCGCCCAATACTCGTAAACACTGCATAAGCCAAAAAACCATATAATCTACACTTTTTTTATGCCCTTGATAACCCCAAAACTTCAAAGAAAGAACTTGTAAAATGTGAAAAATACAAAGTGTAATAAAAAAAATAGCAATAAAAACAGGTGTTGTAACCCAAGAAATAAGTTTATGAAAGAAGCTCATTGTGAATAATATTTTTTTAAATGATTGTGTGTTTGTGTTTTTTGATGCAAAGGTGCTTATTTTTTACTAAAATAAAAAAATCCATTCTGAATTAATTTCAAAATGGATTTTCTATCTTTTATCAATTTTTGATGTCATTAATCTCCATCACCACTATCATAAGTAATCGTAATTCCTAAAAGCGAAATCATCTCACTTTTAAAGAAACGAGTAAGTTTTTGCATTTCTGTCAAAACATTATTTATCGCTGTCGAATCTGCATTAATTTGGTCTTGCATGCTAAAATTAGGCAACAGATTAATTGTCTTTTTTACTTCTTCTAATTGTGCTTTGGTTTCCAAAACGATTGCTTCTCCTCCTTCTATACTCAACAGATATTCTTCAAAACCGATTCCATCTTGTCCATTAAGTGATTTTCCGTACCAAATGCGTTCGATATTTTCAAAATGTGCCTTCAAAAAAGTAATTGATTCTTTACTATAATAGGCTTCTACTAGCTTTGAATCAGCTTCTAACTGTCCAGCTCTTCTTCCCAATGGCAAACCTAATTTAAAATTTTTGATACTCTCAAAACTTTTATTCCATTCATTAAATAAAATAGAAACACCACTTCCTGCATCAGTTCCTGTGTTAGTTATGAATGTTTCTTTATAACCATTTTTCCAAGAGTCATTCACTTTTTTTACTTCTGTTTGGATATTCAAAACGACTGCTAACAAATATTCTTGTCTATTTACATTGTAAGAATATTCTAATACTTCGGCTGTTGTTCCTCTCCCAAAAAGCAAATACTCTAGTGCCAAAAAACCTCTTGCATCTCTATCAAAATTATCTAACGACGAATTTTGATTAGTAATAGCAGTCTGAATTTTGAAGATACTGATAGGAAAAGTTCCTACATTCTCCAAAAGAGAGCCTAATGTTCCTTGTGCTGCTCCAAAATTATAAACATTTGCATTTTGAAAAGACAAATAAGCTACCTTCCAAGCATTTTGAGCTGCCTCTAACGTAGAAATTGATGGATTTTGAGTAAAATTTTGAGTTGCTTCTACAAGCAAATTTGTATTACTTTCTAGATTTTGATAAGAAGGAATAATCAAATTTGTTGCAATATTTTCTAATAATTCTTTTCTATCAAATTCTGTTTTTTTGGTATCTGAATCTTTTCCACAAGAAGAAAGTCCAAAAAATGATAAAATAAGAAAAAAAACAAAATAACTTTTAGAAAAAATAGTTTGCATAAATTTAGTTGTATAGTAAAATATCGAATTAAATTTAAAATTTAGAAAATAACATCTTTTTAGAAAAATCTATTTTTGTTATTTTTGTTTAGACTAATTTTAAATAAGGTTTTATTATTTCGACAAAATTACATTTTGAAGATTTATTTTGCAAATCTATTTTGGATATTTTTTCTACCAAATGTGTATTTATTTCCCCAAAACTGAACCTTGAGGCTTCATATAAAAGCAACCGTGATAATATTTATTTATTTTTTGGATAAATAAAAATTTCCAAATCATCAAAAATATATTCGATAATTTGGAAATTATTAGTCATTTTATGGTAAGAATAAAATGAAATAAGTCGTTTTTTGATTACTGTGCTTGTGGTGCTTGTGCAAAAACTTTTTTCATAAGCTCAGACGAACGAGCCGAAATATTACTACGAATATTACTTTCCTCTTGTGCCACTAATTTGAAAAGTCCTTCAATCGCTAATTCTGTTGCATAATTATCCAAATCAGGGTTTACATTCTGTACAAAAGGAATTTTGTTATATTTTCCTACTAAATCGCCATAATAACGAGTAGCATTTACTTTTGACAAATTTTTGGAAACAACAGGTTTAAATTTTGTCATTAATTGGCTTGTTGTCGCCTTTATAAGATATTGTGTTGCAGCATCTTTATCGCCTTTCAAAATTTCATAAGCATCTTTTATAGACATTGAAGTAATGGCAGATTTGAAAATTGGTGCCGCTTCTTTGGCAGCTTCTTCTGCTCCTCTGTTTAGAGTTTTGACAAATCGGTCGACTTCTGAACCCAACCCAATAGAACGTAATTTGGTTGCTACTTTTTCAGCATCTTTTGGAAATGGAATTTTGATAAGCCCATTATTAAAATATCCTCCATCTTTTGAGGCAAGCCCTGTTCCCTTCACAACTCCCTGAACCAAAGCATCTTTGAGAGCTTTTGCAATTTCTTCTTTAGTAAGTGGCGCACCTGTAATGCTTCCCAAAACTCCAGCAATCTGTTGAGAAGTGCAGCTTGTAGAAAAACCAACTAAACTAATTAGGACAAATAATGATAAAATACGAATAGCTCTGTTTGCTTTTTTCATAAAAATAAAAAGTTTTAATACGATAAAATTAATGATATAATTAAATTTGGCATTTTTTGAGCCAAAAATCTAAAAGTAAGAATTAAAAAGTAAGACAACAGCAAAATTTATCAACAATTTCTTTTTTCTTTTAAAAATCTAATTTATTCTATTTTATTTGCTATATATTTTGTTTTTTTAGGCTGTTTTATCAAACAGAAATAAGCTATTTCTTGCAAGTTCTTTAAGTCTTTATTACCTTAGCAAATCATTTATGATTTACTTGTACTAAATTGTGTGTTTTTTATAAAACACAATATATAAACAATACTCATTATTTTTTTTCTATTATTTTCCTATGAATTCTACCTCTTCTACAAATAAAACACAAGCAGCTATTACAGGTGTTTTTGGATATGTTCCAGATTATATCCTTACCAATCAAGAACTCGAAACGATGGTCGATACAAATGATGAATGGATAAAATCACGTACTGGAATAGAAGAAAGACGCATTTTGAAAGGAGAAGGAATGGGAACTTCTTATATGGCAACAGAAGCTGTAAAAGGTCTTTTAGAAAAAACAAATACAAAAGCTGAAGAAATTGATTTTTTGATTTGTGCTACTACCACACCAGATATGCAATTTCCAGCCACTGGAAATATTGTAGCTCACAAAGCTGGTCTAAATTGTTTGAGTTATGATTTGATGGCAGCTTGCTCAGGTTTTTTGTATGGGCTTGTAACGGCAAGTCAGTTTATAGAAACTGGAAAATACAAAAAAATTATTGTTGTTGGAGCTGATAAAATGTCTTCTATTATTGATTATACAGACCGTCAGACTTGTATTCTTTTTGGTGATGGCGCAGGAGCTGTACTTTTGGAAGCAGACACAGACGGAAACGGAATTGTAGATTCTATTTTGAGAAGTGATGGCGCAGGAGCAACCGAACTTTATATGAAATCGGGTGGAAGTGCTTATCCATCAAGCAAAGAAACCGTCGAAAACAAAGAGCATTATGTAATTCAGCATGGAGCAGTTGTCTTTAAGCATGCTGTAAGAAATATGGCAGATACATCGGCAGAATTAGCACAAAAAAATGGTCTTGATGGAGATAGTATTGATTTTCTTGTGCCTCATCAAGCAAATTTGAGAATCATAGATGCAACAGCAAAACGTTTGGGCTTAGACTCTGAAAAAGTATTAGTAAATATTGAAAAATATGGAAATACAACAGCAGGAACAATTCCACTTTGTTTAAGAGATTTTGAAAGCAAATTCAAAAAAGGTGATAATCTTATTTTGGCTGCCTTTGGTGGTGGTTTTACATGGGGAGCTGTTTATATCAAATGGGCTTATTAATAAAGTCCGAAATATAAAGTATGAAGTAATCTTTAATTTCACTTCTATCTAGCATTTCTCTTTTTATTTCTACTTCTGATTTTCTATCTTATTATTTTTTTATTTTACTTCTGATTTTCTATCTTATTATTTTGACAAAAAATCCACACCTTCTGAACACTATTTCTTCGATACCTATGAAAGAATCAAACATAAATTTTGACCTCCTAAAAACTATGTGCAACGTTTTTGCTCCTACAGGAAATGAAGCACCTATGAAAGAATTTATTTTGAATTATGTAAAAGAAAATCAACAAAACTGGAAAGTACAGCCTCAAATTATAGAAGGAGAAGATTTTCAAGATTGTATGATATTAGTCTTTGGAGAACCTAGAACGGCTGCTTTTGCTCACCTAGATTCTATTGGTTTTATGGCTCGTTATGATAATCATTTGGTTAGAGTTGGCTCTCCCAAATACGAAAATGGATATAAATTGGTAGGAAAAGATTCAAAAGGAGAAATTGAAGGAACTATAAAAGTAAAGTATGCAAATGAAGGAAAAAAGAAGAAAAACAAAAAAGGAAAAAAGAAAAAAAGAGGTTCTAGACAGCATCGCAAACCACTAGGCGAAGTAAAACTACAATTAGACTTTGATAGAACTGTCGATGTAGGAACTGAATTTGTATTCAAACAAGATTTTAGAGAAACAGAGGAATATGTTCAATCTTGTTATATGGACGACCGTTTGGGCTGCTGGAATTTATTAAAAACAGCCGAAACACTAGAAAATGGAATCCTTGCCTTTTCATGTTATGAAGAAATAGGAGGAGGAACAATGCCATTTTTATTGAAATGGATGTGGGAAAATTATAGAATCAAACAATGTCTTATTTCTGATATTACATGGATAACCGAAGGCGTAAAACACGGAGAAGGTGTCGCAATTTCAATGCGTGACAGAAATATTCCACGAAGAAGTTTCTTGAATAAAATCATAGATTTGGTAAAAGAATCAGGTATAGATTATCAATTAGAAGTAGAAAATGATGGAGGAAGTGATGCAAAAGAAATTCAATCTTCTGCTTATCCAATGGATTGGTGTTTTGTTGGAGCTGCCGAAGCTGGTGTACATTCGCCAGATGAAAAAGTACATAAAGATGACATAAAAGCAATGACAGATGTATATGCTTATTTGATGGAAAAACTTTAAATAGTTACCAATTAAATTCAAATTTCTATATTTTTATAATTGTAAATTACTTACTTTTTTCTTGCAACTTTCTTACCTTCTGAAACGTTGTCTTTGTCTAGTCATTCTACCTAAAATCTTTTATAATTTAAAATAATTCGTAATCGCTCCTTAGGAATAGAAATTAAATAGAGTACTACAACACCAAATAAAACATTGACAATCAACGCATTACATTCGTAATTCGTGTTTTTTAATTCCTAATCCTTCCTTTATATGCACAACACCAACAGAAATAGTAATTCGAATCATCGCAGAGTAAAAGACCAATCAGAAGAAAATAATTTACAAAAAAACGGAATGAATCAAGAACAAAATCCTTATTTAGGAAAGTATAATGTATTTGGCGACGGATATTTTAGTGAAGATTATTACTTACTAAATAGCCATAATCAAAAATTAATTGATTTTGGTGTTCGTGATTACTTTCAAAACAATCAACTTGTTTCTCTCAATCAGTTTTTAAAACTTTTAGAAGAAAATGGTTATACATCTATTTCGATTTATCGCCGTAATACAACCTACAATAAAAAAGAAACTCGTTATTCAATAGATTGGTATCTAATGTTAGATGATGAATCTATTATCATAAATATGACTTATGACGCTGTTCAGAAACTAGACGATGTTATTTTTAGATTTGACATGATAACGGCTGTAGAAAATACACCCATAGAAAAATTAGAGAAGCTATTTGAGTTAGCTACAAAATGTATTATCGAAACCAAAGATGACGACAAACGATATATAAATATTGTAGGAAATACTCCACGAGCAGGGCTGACACTTCGCAAACATCAAATAAAACCTCCTACAATTCCAGATTTGAATTTGTATTATGGAAATAAATTTGAAGAAAAACATGATATTTTGGTTAAGGAAGTAAATGAAAAAAATAACTCTGGTTTATTTATTTTTCATGGCGTAACAGGAAGTGGAAAAACAAACTATATTCGTTACCTAATTAGCAAAGCCAAACCCGAAATAGAATTTATTTTTTATCCAATTACGTTGCTTAGAGAAATTACAAGCCCTGATTTAATTACATTTTTATCTGATTATCAAAATGCTGTTTTGATAATTGAAGAATCGGAAGATTCTGTACAGGCTCGTGATTTGTTTAATACTGATAAAAGTTCGATTGCTAATCTTCTGAATATTTCAGATGGGTTATTGTCTGATGTTTTGAATCTCAAAATTATTTGTACCTTCAATACAGACATCAAAAATTTGGATAAGGCTCTTTTGCGAGAAGGTCGTTTATTGGGGATTCATCGTTTTGATGCTCTTCCTATCGAAAATGCCAACAAAATTGCAAAATTAAATAAAATTGAACGAGAGTTTACAGCTCCTGCAACACTAGCCCAAATCTATAATGTTCCTTTAAATGAAGATTTTTCTGACTTTTCAGTTCGTCAGAAAAAAATTGGTTTTGGAAAGTAACCTATAACTATTTTTTTTACAAAAAAGCCTTTTTAAAATTTAATTTTTAGAAAGGCTTTTTGTATTTAGTAATTATGTAACTATCTCATTGCATCAGCAGCCTCTGTGGTTGCACCACGCCATGCAGGAAAAAGTGTCGCAGCCAAATAAGGCACAACAGAAAGTGAAAAAACACTCAAAATATCTCCTACACTAACAAAAGGCTGTAAATCGTAGGCAGGATAAAGCACCGACCAACCCACCAAAAAAGGTTTTAGAATAGGAGAATTAAAAATAAAAACGTGAATATAAGCCAAAATAATTCCCAATAAAGTTGCAGTAATTGATAAAATTGCGCCTTCTGTGAGCTTCAAAAACAACACATCGTTTATTTGCCAACCAATCGCCTTCAAAATTCCTAATTCTTTTTTCTCATTGCTACTCAAACCTGAAGCTCGCTCCCACATCAAAAGCAAAAAAGCCAAAACAGAAAGCAAAGAACCATAAATAAAAATCCCTCCTCGCCAACTAAAAAGCGTCTGGTATGTAGAAGAAAGTTGAGCAAGCGTAACGACACGAAGAGAGGGAAAAGTTGCATCTATTTTTTTGCCAATATTCTCAATTTCCTCTGGATTATAAATTTCAACAGCAATATCTGTACATAATGAATCTTCTAAACCAATAATTTTTTGAGCTTCTTTGACAGGCAAAATAATCAAATCTTTGGTCAATAAATCTGATTTTGCATCAAAAACACCTACTATTTCATAACTTACTTTTTTACCATTGACATCATTTAGAGAAAGAAAATCACCTAATTGCAATTTTCTTGTTTCAATAATTCCTGTTCCGACCAAAACTCCATTATTAATATTTTCTTGTTGATTCTGATTCTCTTTAAACTCTAAAAAATCTATTTCTTCATTTGGAAAATCACTTCCCATAACTGTCAAAACTGCTCCTGTTGCGTCATCAAAAAAATACCCCCAATAGCGTGGAAAAACTTTTTTTATACCTCTAATTTTTGAAATAGAATCTCGCACAGAAATAGGCATCGGAACAAGCCTTCCTCCCTGTAGTTTTTGAGTCCATAAGGGAGGCAAGTTTTCTAAAGTGTGTGAAGTTTCTGTCTTCAAGCTACTTGTAAAAAAAACTACCGAAGCATAAAATCCAACCACCAAAGCATAAATTATAATCAAAGCAAATTGCTTTTTCCAGCTTCGAAGCAATGAAAGAACGGCATAATTTAGAATATTCATTTTTATTCAATTACGGATTACAGATTAAAAATTATGATTAATGAAATAAATAGTTACAAGCTAGAGTTTGGATTTGTAGAGATGGATTTTCAAGTTTTTACTAAAGTATAAATTTTAGTGATATAAATATTTTTACTCTCTAAATTGCGTAGCAGACTCGTAATGCGTAATTTTTAATCTGTAATTAATTTTTATTTTTGCTGTTTCAAAATTATTTCTACTTGTTTTTCACTTACCCAACCTACAATTTTACGGATAATTTTGCCCTCTTCATCTATAAAAAAATTTGTTGGTAATTCTTCTACCTGATATTTATCCGAAATTTTTCCGTCTTCATTGAGAAGCATCGGAAAGGTAATTCCAAATTGTTCCTTAAATTTTTCGGAGGCTTCTTTGGGTTGTTTTACATTGATTGCCAAAATTTCTAAGCCTTCTTTTTGTAGTTTTTCATAATAGGCTTGTGTTTCTGGAAATTCTTGTTTGCAGGTCGGACACCAATCTGCCCAAAAATAAAGCATTACAACTTTTCCTTTTTGAGTATGTTTTTCAATGGTTTGAGTATTTCCTTCTACATCTATTGTTTCGAATTTGAGTGCTAGCTCACCTTTATCAAAAGGAGTTTTTTCGGTACAAGAAAATAAGAAAGTAGATAAGAATAAGAGTATTAGTAATTTATTCATTTTTTATTGATTTAAAATGTAGCTGACAGCTTCCAAGCTGTCGTAGTTATATTTCTGACAACTTGGAAGCTGTCAGCTACGGAATTACAAAGTTAGGTTTTAAATACCCTTTAGACAAAAAATAAACCTTAAAACAGTTTTGTTTTAAGGTCTATTTAGATTTTGTTTGATTTTCACCAATTAATTTTCATTGTTTTTTCCATCTTGAAGTGAAAAAACTTCATTGAGCTTTTCGCCTCCACGTATTCCAAAATCAAGTGTACGAATAGGGAATGGAATCATAATATCATTTGCATCAAAGGCTTCTTTTATAGCTGTTGCTACTTCAGCCTCTGCATTTTTATATGATTTTTGGTCAGTTTTTTCTATAAAAAACCCTGCAACAAAATTAATTGAGCTATCGCCAAAACCATCAAAATCAATACGAACATCAGCAGGATTTGTGCCTACTACACCAACTTTTTTTACAGTATCATACAATAATTTTTGTACGTCTTTCATATTATCACCATACGAAACTCCTACACCAATATTGATTTTTCTGTATTTTGTTTGACTATAGTTTACTAAAGCAGTCTGAAAAACTTCTTTTGAAGGAATGATAATATAACGTCCATCAAGGTCTTCAATACCAATCGCACGCAAACCAATTTTTTTGACCACACCTGTATGATCATTTGTTTGAACCAAATCTCCAATACGAAGGGGTTTTTGAAGTGTAATAAGAATACCTGAAACAAAATTGGTAGCCAAATCTTGAAAAGCAAAACTAAGAGCAAGACCAATCACACCAGCACCAGCCAATAATGAAGTAACTGTTTTGTCAAGATTAAGAACACCTAAGGCAAAGAAAATGCCTACTAACAAAATAGTTACAAAGACTACTTGCCCTGCAAGCTCTACTAAATTTTTATTGTCTATCCATTTTGATAGAACTTTGTGCATCAATGACTTTATTCCTTTTGCTATAAAATAAAAAATTGTCAAGACAATGACTGCAAGAATAAAATTTGGAAGAGTAGCTACAAGTAGCTTAAACCAAGTAACCAGTTTTGTGGTTAATGTGTCATAACTTTGTTGAAATAAATTATCACTTTGTAGTAAGAATTGTAAGAGCATAGGTTGAGATTAAAATGAAAGGATAGATTAAATTGTAAAAAGATTTCACAATTTACTGTTTTTTCCTTTTAATTAAAAAAAAGTTTAGATTTGACAATGAAAAATCAATAATTATATTTTCTCTAAACCTAATTTTTTTCCTTCCTTGAGCATAAAATTAAAGGCTTCTTTGTATTCATTTCTGATTTCTCCTTCCAAAATTGCCTCTCTAATAGCTAGTTTTATTTTTCCTACTTCTGCCGAAGGTTTTAGATTGAAAGTTTTCATAATTGTTTCTCCATCAATGACAGGTTGGAAATTACGCAACTGGTCTTTTTCTTCTACTTCTGCCATTCGTTTTTCTACTCTATCAAAATTTTGTAGATAACGCTTTACTCGGTTGTGGTCTTTTGACGTAATATCGGCACGACACAATTTCATAAGCGAATCCGAATCTTCTCCAGCCTCAAAAAGCAAACGACGAATAGCCGAATCTGTAATGGTCTTTTTTACAAGGGCAATCGGACGCAAATGAAGACGCACCAATTTTTGTACAAAACGCATTTTTGCATCTAAAGGAAGGCGTAATTTTTTGAAAATATGAGGAGTCATTCGTGCGCCCTTGTCTTCGTGTCCGTGGAATGTCCAACCTGCCTTTGGGTGAAAACGCTTTGTAGGAGGCTTGGCAATATCGTGCAAAATAGCAGCCCAACGCAACCACAAATCATCTGAAACCTTTGCTACATTGTCCAAAACCTGTAAAGTATGATAAAAATTATCTTTGTGTCCTTTTCCATCAATATACTCTACGCCGTGCAAATCTGTCATTTCAGAAAAAATAATTTCTAAAAGCCCACATTGAAACAAGAGTTTGAAACCATACGAAGGAGGGTTTGAAAGTATGATTTTATTTAGTTCTGTTGTAATTCTTTCTTGTGAAATAATCTTTATTCTTTCTTTTTGGGTAGAAAGTGCCTCAAAAGTACCTACCTCAATATCAAAACCAAGTTGGGAGGCAAAACGAACAGCACGCATCATACGCAAAGGGTCGTCTGAAAAAGTTTTTTCGGGAGCTAAAGGAGTACGAATTATTTTTTTACGCAAATCTTTCATTCCATCAAAAGGGTCTAAAAATTTGCCATACGTTTTCTCATTTAGACTTACAGCCAACGCATTGATAGTAAAATCTCTACGTTTTTGGTCGTCTTCTAAAGTTCCTTCTTCTACGGTTGGTTTTCTTGAATCAAAATCATACGATTCTTTTCTTGCACCTACAAACTCAACTTCTATTTTCTGTTTTGTTTTTTCGTCTTCTAACGCAATCATTGCCGTTCCGAAACGCTTAAAAATAGAAACTTTGACAAAAATACCGTTTGCTTTTCCATACGATTTGGCTACGTGTTTGGCAAGCGAAATTCCACTTCCAATACAAACAATATCTATATCTTTAGTTTCTCGTTTTCTCTTCAATAAAAAATCACGCACAAAGCCACCTATCACGT
>CAKZOK010000109.1 GCA_937136415.1 uncultured Cytophagales bacterium
GCAACTGATTTTACGACGCTCTCTTATGTCTATGTTATCGAAAATCAATACAAATCTGAAATTGATTCATTAGAAAAAATCACACTAGAAAAGTAAAAAAATGAGTCCAAACATAATTATTCAATTTATAAGTTTTTTTATTTACTGGCTTTTGCAGGTCTTATTATTCAGAAATGTAGCTCTTTTTGATACAGCTTTTTGCTTTATTTATATTGGTTTTTTGCTCTTACTTCCTTTTGAAATAAGTCTTACTACTTTACTAATTTTGGGTTTTAGTATGGGGTTGGCAGTAGATATTTTTTATGATACTGCTGGCGTTCATGCTGCCACAATGGTTATTATTGCCTTCATTCGCCCTTCTATTATACAGTTTTTGCGCCCAAGTGGTGGTTACGAAGGAGTCGAAAATCCAACTTTATCTAAGTTAGGTTTCAACTGGTTTTTGCTTTATGCAGGAATTATGACCCTAATTCATCATTCTATTTTGTTTTTGATACAGAATAGTAATTTTTTCCTCTGGATTTCCAATTTTTTTGTAATCTTAGCCAGTACTTTACTTACTTTATTTGTCTTGGTGATTACACAATTTTTGTTTTATAGAAGCCGATAAGAAATAGCCATGAATTGAAAAATAAATAGCTATAAAAAAAAGCATCTAAAATTATAATTTTAGATGCTTTTTTTTATAGAAAATCAAAACCTTAGTAATATTTATTTTCCATCAAATAATTTTTTACATAATCTTCTACACCTTCTTCTAAAGTATGAAATTTTTGGGTGTAGCCTTCTTTCTTTAATTTTTCCATATCAGCCTGCGTATAATATTGATATTTTCCACGAATATCGATGGGTGTATCCATAAAATCTATATCAGGAGTTTTGTCTAAAGCATAAAATGTATTCTTTGCCAAATCTAAAAAGGTGCGTGCTGTTCCACTTCCCAAATTATAAATGGCTGATTGGGGTTGTTGATTCATCAAAAACAAACAAACTTCTACCAAATCTTTTACATAAACAAAATCACGAAGCTGCTCTCCATCTTTAAATTTAGGATTATGAGAACGAAAAAGTTTCATTTTACCTGTTTTCAAAATCTGTTGATAGGTATGAAAAATAACTGAAGCCATACGTCCCTTATGAAATTCATTTGGTCCATAGACATTAAAAAACTTCAACCCAGCCCAAAAAGGAGGTGCTTTGTCTTGTTTTAATGCCCAAATATCAAACTCTTGTTTTGATTCGCCATAAGGATTTAAAGGTTTTAGAAGTGGAATCTGACTTTCATCATCTTCATAACCATATTCTCCAGCTCCATAAGTGGCTGCCGAAGAGGCATAAACCAACGGAATAGAATGTTTTGCGCAAACTTTCCACATTTTTTTGCTATAACTGACATTCAAATGTTCGAAAATCTTATAATCAAATTCAGCAGTATCTGTACGTGCGCCAATATGAAATATAAATTTTATTTTAGAATGATTTTTGTCGAACCAATCAAAGAATTTTTCACGTTCTACATGCTCACTAATTTGTTTGTTTTCTAAATTTTTATTTTTTTCTACAAACGAAAAATCATCTACGGCAATAATATTATTATGACCAGCCTTTAGAAGATGACCAATCAAGACACTACCTATAAAACCTGCTGCACCTGTTACTATAATCATTTTTTTATGTATTTTTGTACAAAGATTGTTTTTTTTCAAAAAAGAGCTATTTTATAACTTTATATGAGCTACTAAATCTATAATGTACAAGTTTAATAATCATTTATTCAATCAAAAATAAGGATACTAAGCCAAATTTGAAAACGATACAACAAAGATTTTTATGGATACATCGAATGAAAAGAGTTTTATATCGTTAAAAAATAAAATAGGTACTCTGTTTGCAGCTTTAAAATTGATGCTTCATTCAATCAAAATTGGTCATTAAAAAGAAACAATAAATTCAGAATTATTTGTATTGTCTTTTATGGAATCTTAATGACCTATTAGTAAAGTATTGAATTTTGATGTATTTTTGAATAAAAAAATAAGACATTATAATAAATATCACTCAAGTATGCAGTTGCTTTTTTACTCATTATTTTTAGTTTTTAATTGGAATGTTTTTACATTTTCAACCTTAGATTTGTCTGTAAATACAGAAAATAATATAGATAGAATTACTGAAAGACCTCATTTCAAACTTGTCGAACGCAGCACTCCTAATGGCTGCAAACAGGGAGGATGTAGTTTTGATAGAGGATATGTTAGTACTCGCTCCGAAGGCTGGGTCGTGGTTGCTGTTTATGTACAAACAAAATCAGGCTATTGGGAAAAGAAGGAATACACAAGGCAAGGAGCTGGCTTTATCGAACTCAAACTCTCTGATTGTAATTATACAGGAAATTATTATGCTTTTGCTTGTTTTAAAGACGACGGAACTTGTTCTTTCCCAGATATTTATAAGGTAGAAGAAATGCACAAACAAAAGCCCCAAACTCCAAAGTTTAAAGTTTTTAAGGTAGCCAAAATGCCTTGTGAAGAAGGTGCTGGAGCAGTAGCTCAAAAAGGATATGTATATTCTCCCAACGGTGGGCAAGTAGAAATTACGCTCTTTATGGAAAAAAAAGATGGCTCATGGAGAAAAAAATCATATTTGTTTTTTGGAACTGGCATGATAGACCTCAACTTGAAAGGCTGTGATTTGACAGGAAATCATAAGGCAACTATCAGATATGCAAATTAAATAGTGAGCCTAAATTTCTATATTTTTGCCTCTAACTAATATACACTTGAGTTTAGATGAAAGCAATTTTTATCATTAAATCAAACTCTTACTTTTCTTTCTATTTCTTGTTATAACCATCAATTTTAGCTCAAAAAATTGTGTATTTATCCATTTTATTGAGCTATTAATACTTTTGATTAAATAGTACTATAAAAGGTACTTATATGATTTAATAGATAATTTTTGCTTTTTTTGAAAGAATTAAAAATTGCGCATCAAATTTGTAAAATACCTTTTACACTTACTTAATAAAATATATCCTAATTAATAAAATTTATTTTCATTAAAATGAGACACTTATGAAAACTCTTTTTTCTTTTATGTTTGCGACGATGTTATTCTTCGCCATACAATCAAATGTAGTAGCACAACAATATTTCACTTATGATGGTGATATTTTTTCAGTACAACTCAAAACAAACACTGCCAATACACAAGTAATGGAAGTTTATTTTTCTAGTAAAGGAGAATGGCACAAGTTTGATATTATTGACTTTCATAATTTGGAAAACACCCACGAAGGAGGTTTTCTTTATACTGTGAAAGACGGCAAAGGAGATACATACGATGTAGATTATTATCGTAGTGAAAATTATATTATTGTATATTCAGCAGATGGAAGAACAAGTTGGACACTTTATAAAAGATGATAACAAAATTTGAAAAAATATTTAAAACACCTATCAATTTATTGCTAGGTGTTTTTTTGTGGAATATTATTTTTTACAAAATTTTCTGTTGCCACTTCCAAGCTGAAAGCATCATTTCTTCAATTCCAAATTTGGCAGACCAACCCAAAATATCTTTTGCTTTTGTGTTATCTGCATAAATTTCTACTACATCACCTTCTCTTCTTTCTCCTAATTCATAATTGAGTTTTTTATTACTTACTTTTTCAAAGGCTTTTATGGCTTCCAAAACAGTTACTCCATTTCCTGTTCCAAGATTGAAAATTTCTATTTGATTTATTTTTCTATTAGCATTTCTAGCCAAATAATCAATAGCCAAACGGTGTGCTTCTGCAATATCCGAAACGTGAATATAATCACGAATACAAGAGCCATCTCTAGTTTCATAATCACTCCCATGAACAATCATTTTATCCCTTTTTTCTGCTGCTGTTAGTGTAATAATCGGAACAAGCGAAGTAGGTGGGTTTTTTGGGTCTTCACCAATAATTGCCGAAATATGCGCCCCAACAGGATTGAAATAACGCAGCAAAACAAATTTTTGGTTTTGAGAAGTTTTGGCAAAATCAATTATCATTCGTTCGCCAACTTGCTTTGTATATGCGTAAGGAGATTCAGCATTTCCAAAGGGGGTATTTTCAGAAACAGGCAACTCTCTCGTATTTCCATAGACCGAACAAGAAGAAGAAAATATAAAATTATCAATTTTATATTCTTTACTCAATTTTAAAATATTGAGAAGAGAATTAAGATTGTTTTGATAATAAAAAATAGGGTCAGTAACCGAATCAGGAACAGATTTTAGAGCAGCAAAATGAATAATTCCTATAAAATGTGTGTTTTTATTTTCTTTCTCAAAAATTTCTTTTGTTTTTTGATAATCACACAAGTTGGTATCATAATTTTTTACTTTTCTGCCTGTTAGTTGTTCAATATTTTGAAGAACAGAAGAAGAAGAGTTTAGATGATTGTCAATCGAAATAATTTCGAAATCTTCGTCATAACCATTTTTTTTTGTATAATTTTCCAAACACTCAACAACGGTATGCGAGCCAATGTAGCCACAACCTCCTGTAATAATTATTTTTTTCTGCATAGTTTAACAATTAAATATCAAAGTAATTTTATATCAATCTAACAAAAAAAGCCCATAAAATTAATTATAGGCTTTTTTATAAAAAATATCTGACTTCAAAATTTATGCAGTAGCATTCATTTTGTCAAAAGTATCCATTACTTCTTTTACATGCTGACGAGAAGTTTCTAAAAGAGCTTTTTCGTCGTCATTAAGGTCAAGTTCGATAATTTTTTCGATACCGTTTTTACCCAAAATCACAGGAACACCCAAATAACAATCTTTGATGCCGTACTCGCCTTCTAGTTTTACACAAACAGGGAATACTCTACGCTGATTTTTTACGATTGCCTCTACCATTTGAGCAGCAGCAGCCCCTGGAGCATACCAAGCTGAAGTTCCCATCAATTTAACGAGTTCTCCACCACCTTTTTTAGTACGCTGCACGATTGCTTCTAGTTTGTCTGCATCAATAAGCTCGGTTACAGGAATACCAGCAACAGTCGTATAACGAGGAAGTGGCACCATTGTATCGCCATGTCCACCCATCAAAATTGCTTGAATTTCTTTAGGAGAAATATCTAAAGCCTCTGCCAAAAATGCACGATAACGAGCTGTATCTAAGATTCCAGCCATTCCCATTACTTGACGACGGTCTTTTTTGGCAGCCAAATGAGCTGCATAAGTCATTACATCTAACGGATTCGAAACAATGATAATAATTGCATTTGGAGAATGCTCAATTACTTTCGAAGTAACCTCATTTACAATTTTTGCATTGGTAGCAATTAAGTCATCACGAGTCATACCTGGTTTACGAGGCAAACCAGAAGTAATAACCACAACATCAGAATCTGCTGTGCGTTTGTAATCGCCTGTTACACCTACTGTGCGAGTGTCATATCCAATAACTGGTGCTTTTTGCCAAATATCCAATGCTTTGCCTTCTGCAAAACCTTCTTTGATATCTACTAAAACTACTTCTTGGCATATTTCACGAGTTGCTAATACGTCTGCACATGTTGCGCCTACATTTCCTGCGCCTACTACGGTTACTTTAGTCATTTTATTGTACGTTTTTTATAAAAAATAGTATTATAAATACAATTTAAGATACGATTAAAATTGAAAAGCTAAAAATTAAATCAATTATCTTTTCATATTTGTCAAAGTTACAAAACTTTATAGATTTTTCGGAATTGAAATTGAGAAGAATCAATAAGAAAATATAATTTTGTATGATAATCAAATAAATAGAGAAGAACTAAAAATTTTCTACTCTACTATTTCTTATATTTTTGATATAAAATCACAATAGTTAATTATAAAAAACTAAAAATTATGAATCCAATTTTGGCAATAATGAAATCACAAGAGGGAAAAAAAATGGGCGCAATGAATCCTCCTTTTTCTCAATGGCTTGATGGTAGGCTTATTTCTGCAAACGAAGGTGAGATGGAAATGGAGTACGAAGTGCGTGAAGAAATGACAAATCCTGTTGGTATTTTGCACGGTGGGGTTCATTCTGCCATTATGGACGACCTTATCGGAATGTCTTGTTTTTCATTGGCTCTTCCACAGATATATTTATCTGTAAACCTCACAGTTGATTTTTTGGGACAAGCAAAAGTAGGAGATAAAATAATTGCAAAAACCATTTTGGTCAGAAAAGGAAAAACGATGATGAACTTTTCAGCCGAAATTCATCACGCAGAAACAGGGCAGCTTATCAGCCGTGCTACTTCGAATATGGTAAATTCGGGTATGCAATCGGCTTGGGCAAAGGACGAGGAATAGAAAGTAGTTTATGTATCACAGACTTCTCAGCCTGTGTTGTAATTTTTATTAAAAAATAATTTTCTAATCTAAAAAGGCATTTTAAAACAAATACTAAAATTATTCAATTATGTCGATAAAAGAGAAAGAAAGAAAAACAGGAAAAGCAAAAAGAGTTGGGAAAGAATAAAATTACTAAAACTAACTTTACTTCAGAAGAAGAATAGTTAGAAAGAGAACTTTTAGCAGAAACAAAAAGTGAATATCATAATGGTAAGATTGTAGCAATGACTGGAACACAACCTGCTCACAATCAAATTGTAAGTAATTTACGTTATATATTTGCTTGAGAGATTCAGATTGTACACTTTATCGAAGTGATATGCTTGTTTATTTGCCCAAATGTACAAAATATGTTTTTCCAGATTGGACAATGTAAAATAGAAATGAACAGAATTTATAAAAAAGTAGCTTTTGATTTAGAGGAAAGTGAAATAGAAGAAGAAAAATCCTAATAGAAATTATAGTTTCTACGAACAAGGTTGAGCCTAAAGCCT
>CAKZOK010000110.1 GCA_937136415.1 uncultured Cytophagales bacterium
ATTTTTACCATAAACGGCATATACATGGGTTTTTGATTTATTTTTGATAGAGTTTGGATTTTTGGGTTTTAACTTGACTGTAATAGATTTTTGAAGAGCCAAATCAGCATGACCGATTATAAAATCTGTTGTTTTGAGATAATTTTTCTTTGCCTCAAATGCCAAATATGTTGTATCATACAATGCTCCTTTCGGAAAATAAATATCAAAATCAGTATGATAAAATGAAAAGGTCGCCTTCGAAGGAACTTGTGCTTTTATATTCGGATAAATTGTTGTTCCATTTGGTAAAACCAAAGAATCTGGCAAGCCAACTCTTAAATCCCAAAAAAATGTTCCTGTATCTTTGACTTCAAATTGAGGTTTGATTTTATAAGACAAATAATCTATACATACTTCTGTTTCTGATTGATTTTGAGGAATAAGAGCATTAAAAATCATATAATTATTTTCTATTTTATAATTATTTAATTTTACAGGATAACTTTTCACTGCCTTTTGATTTTTATCACCCACAATTTCAAATGCTGTATTTGATTCATTTCCATAAGCATCTGTCATTCGGATTCTGACTTGATATGTCTTTCCATCTTCTATAAATAATTTGCCTTTATTTTTAGATGAAGTATAAAAACGCAACCTTTCAGCACCATCAGGAACATAACATTTTCTATATCTTTTTCTTGTCTTGATATAATATTCGTAATTGATATAATTATTCATGTGCCTTTGATTTGCAAATGATATTCTATCAAAATGGACTTTAAAGGTCTGTTTTTCATTTACAAAAACTTCTATTTCGTCCATTCCATAACTAAAATATACATCGTCTGCCTTATCTTTTGCATCAATTTCTAATCCTATCAGCCCATAGGCTTTCATTTTGGGAATACGAAGACCAAATTTATTTTTTCCTGTTGAATATGCACCCACAATCTCTCTATTATGTTCGCCTTTTATCATTGCATTTTTTTCTAATGGAATAAAAGCCACTCTATCCATAATAGGCGCAATATTATCTTTAATCTCATCAAACCCATAATCTAAAGGGTTCAGAGCATGTTCGTTTTTATCCCTAATTTCGAAGTGTACATGAGGTCCTCCCGACGAGCCACTATTTCCAGAAAGAGCCACTATATCACCTTTTTTGACAGGAAATTGTGAAGATGAAAGGTATAAATCTACTTTAAAACTCTTTCTTTGATATTGAATTTTTCTTACATAGGTCGCAATTTCTTCACTAAACTTGCTCAAATGCCCATAGAGTGTTGTTGTTCCGTTTTTGTGTTTGATATAAATTGCATTTCCATATCCTGTACTTTTTACTTTTACACGAGAAATGTATCCATCTGCTGCTGCATGAACTGGCAACCCAATTTGGTTATTTGTTCGAACATCAATTCCCATATGAAAATGATTCGAACGAAGTTCTGCCATTCCACCTGAAAGCGAATTAATGGTGTTTGGATTAATGGGATAAGTATATTCTCCTCTTTTTTGTGCAAAACTCAAAGAAGAAACGAGAAAACAAAGAAAAATGGCGAATGAAAAATGGATAGGTTTCAATTTGAAATAATTAATTAAAAATATTATGATAAAATAAAGTTATACATCAATTAACACTATGATTTAGTTTGTGTTTTCAAAAAAATAACGAACCCTTAGTGAGTTCGTTATAAATTAATTTATGATTGTATTGTTTTTCTAAGAAATACGCACACCAATCATAGCAATATCATCACGTTGAGGCTCTTTTCCTTTATGGTCATCAAATCTTTGTTTGATAATTTCGCCTTGTTTGTCCATGGAAAGATGAGCTACCTCATGTATTAGTTTTTTGAGGTGATGCGAGCCAAATTTTATGTCTTTATGATTATTTTGGTCAGCATATCCATCACTACATAAATAAAAACAATCTCCTTTTTCTAAGATAAGTTCGTTTACTTCAAACTCTATTCTTTGTTTTTTTGAATATCCTCCAATACTTTGGCGTGTTCCTTTTATTTCTATAAGTTCTTTAGTGGTTTCTTTATAGTAATAAATAGGACGTTTTGCACCAGAGAAGAGTATTTTACACCCTCCATTTGGTAAATATTCTAATACACAAATTCCAATATCCATTCCATCATCATTTGTACTATTTTTTTGTTTTAGTGCTTTTTGAATAGTAAGATGAAGCTCTTCCAAAATTTTATTAGGAGCTTCTAGTTCATTTCTATCAACAAGTGCGTCAAGTGCTGCCGAACCAATCATAGACATAAATGCTCCTGGTACACCGTGTCCTGTACAATCTGCCACAGCTAAGTACGTTTTTCCATTAAGGTCAGTCAGCCAATAAAAATCTCCAGAAACAATATCTTTGGGACAATAAAAAGTAAAATAACTTTTTAAATATTTTTCCATACGTTCCTCAAATGGTAAGATTGCATCTTGAATTGTTTGGGCATAACGCAAACTATCTGTAATACTTCGATTGGCATCTGCAATGAGTTTGTTTTGTGTTTTGACTGTTTCGACAGTCGAATAAAGTTCTTCATTTGTTGAGTTGAGTTCCTCATTTGTTGCTTTTATTTCTTCATTAATGGCTTCAATTTCTGCAGAACGTTCTTGAATAGTATTTTTTTGGTCTTGGACAGTTTCCAACATAGCATTAAGTTCTTCATTGCTAGAATTGAGCTCTTTATTAGAAATACTTAACTCTTCGGTCGCTTCTTTTATTTTTACTTCTAATACTTTATTTTGTTCTGTTACTAATTTTTTATGGGCTTTTGTTGTTTCTAAGGCTTCTTGTTGTGCCTCTTCTTTTTGCTTTTTATAGACATTAATTCTATCTGCTAAAGCAAAAGATAATAATACTACTTCTATGGCAGAGCCTATAATTACTGCATTTTGTGTTAGTGGGGTAGAGGCAATAACTCCAAGTACTTGTAACATAAAGATAATTAAACCTACAAGGAATACGAACCAAGCTAAAGCAAAAAAGCGTGCTATTTTTACTCCTTTAAAATAACTATAAAAAGCAACAAATAATATATAGAAAGATAATAAAAGGGAGAAGACTTGAGAAATTGGTGCAGCTATTCCATATTGCTGGGCTAAATTAAGAATAACTAATAACATAAATACTCCCATGAATATATAGGCTGTAATATGTGTCTTCTTAAATAACTTTTTTGTATTTAAAAAACTTGTAGAAAAAAGCAAAATAAATATACTTACCAAAGACACTAAAGTTGGAAGGTAATAATTTAAACTAGGTATATTCCCCCAAAGAAACTGAAAAGAATAACCTTTGAAATTACCATATAATACTACAATAGACGAAATGTAAAGAACATAATAAAAATAGGTCTTATCTCTTGTTGAGATAAAGATAAAGAAATTATATAAGGTCATTACTATCAAAAATCCAAAATAAATTCCATATAATATATCATATACATGGTTCGTTTCTGTTAATTTTTTAGAAGTTGCTATTTTCATAGGTAATTCTATAGGATATTCACTACGAACCTTGAAATAAAATGTCTTAGTTTGATTATCGCTCTCAAATGAGAGAGGAATAACAAAATTATTAAGTTGAAAAGGACGAGTAGAAAAAATTTGTTTTGCTCCTAAGTTTAGTGAATCATAGCTATTATCAGAATTAGAGTAAAAAAAAGTCCAATTATCTAACAAAGGATTAGCAAGTTCAAAAAGTAATTGCTTTTGAGTTACATTTTTCACACTGAACTTCCCCCAAACTATAGACGTAGTATTAGCAAAGTTGGGTATATCTTGTTCTACCTCTTTAAATAAAGTATCAGATTGAGCAAGTATTTTTTTTAAGCTATACCTATGTTCCTTGTCTTCAAAGAAGGTAACTTTCTTTCCATCTAATTCTATCAATTCTGTTTCTTCAGAAAAAGAAATTATATTCTGTGAATAAACAGAATAAGAAATAAAATAAGCGAATACTATATATATGTATCTTAATTTCATAAAGAAATAATTGAAAATTAAATAATGTATCTATTTTTAGACAAAATATTGTTTGGATCTATACTAGTTTTTAAATGACGTAGAAAGTTAAGTGTATCAGGATTTAAGTTATTCATCAAATCCATAGACTGTATTCCTAATCTATAAGGAGCATAACCTTCTGCAATAAATTTTTTCATAATTTTGTTATGGCATTGTATTGCACTTTTTTCTTCATTTTCTGAATTCCTATCATAACAAATTGCACCTGTGATATCAATAGCTCTTTCAGAAACAAACAAAAATCCTACATTAGGTTCTAATCCATACTCTGAACTAACACTTTCCACAATATTAATGGCTTTTTGTGTATCTTCTTTGGTTTGTGGAATAATAGGACAGTACCATAACACACCACATAAATCTTTGTGAACATTTGTTTTCTTTGCAGCTTCTACAGGTTTCCTCCAATAACACATATTCAATGGTGCATCAGAAACATAACCTTTCAAAACAGAAGTATTATAGAAAAAGTTTACTTTTGTCTTTTCTTCTTCCGTTTTGGCTACACCTAAACTATCTTTATCGTAAAATACTAAATTTTTCACTAGATTTCCAATATAATCTCTAATTATTTTTTTATCTGCTTCTGCATGTGCTTCGCTTAATGAATAAATTCCTCCAAAACCTATCCATTTATTTTCGACACCAAGGGATTCTCTAAGTTCTTTTCTTTTATATTCTGACCATGTTGAATTATCTGGTTTTTGCTTATTAAATGCAATCAATCTTGTATCATTAAATATTCTTAAAGAAGCTTGTAATCCCTTTAGGCGCAAACCCCTCCAAAGCTCTGATACAATTCCACAAACATCATCAGAATCTATTTCAAAGTAAAACGTTTGAAAAAAGTCTAATTTAGGTTTGAGCCAAAAAGTAAGTTTTGTAATAACTCCTAAATTAGACTGAGTAAACAAACCATCAAGACTTGCACCTACCCCTCCTTTTGCTAAAGGAGCTATTTTGTTATCTTTCTGATAAGCATTATATCCTGTTTTGATAACCTTTCCAGTTGGTAACATTACTTCAAACCCACAAACATTACTAAATCTATCAGCATACATTCCCATGCCATGTCCTCTTTCTGCTGCATTTCCAACAACAGTTGCTTTTGATGATGAACCAATGCTATCCATCATAAGGCTACTATAATTTTCTTCCAAATGTTTGAAAACTTGTCCAAAAGTAACTCCAGCTTCTACAGTTATATAAGCCATTCTTTCACTAAATTCAACAATTTTGTTCATTTTAGATAAATCTATCAATGCACTGTTTTCTTTTGGAGGTAGCGATGAGCCTAATCCAATATTATATCCTCCACTTACTACATGAATTGGTATTTTACATTCATTTGCATACTTAAGATATGTTGCTAATTGTGAGTTAGAAGTAGGAAATAACATTACCTTTACTTTACTTTTAAATTTAAAAGTAGCTATCCTCAAGGGAGTATTAGTCTCTATTCTTATTCTCTCTTTATTTTTACATTTTTGTATATTTTTCACTGCTTTATTTATTACCTTTTTATTTTTATACGTGTTTTTTTCAAAGTTATCTATCTCTTTTAAATATTTTTTTTTATTTCTTTTTACTTTTGATTTTTTTATTAATTTATTTTTTATTATTGCATTTTTTTTTATAGCCTTTTTAGCTTCTTTTTTTAGACACTTATGCTTTTTTATTTCTTCTTTTATTTGATTTTTTATTTCTGATTTGCATCTTTTTATAAATTTGTCCATTGTGAATGTGGACTTTTCTTTACAATTCTTCATAATTTTTTGTGTTCTAGATATTTTTTAGATAAAACAAAGACCTTTCACAATATACATTATGAAAGGCTAAATATAAAATTAAACTACAAAATTCTTAAATCATATTCAAGGTTAGTTTTTCTCCCTCTTACTTCTTCCTCCATTGTTTGTTTAGGGTGGTTTCTAAGCCAAAGAACAAAATCTTTCTCTTCTTGTGGCATTGTTGGCAAATTTAGAGTATCTTCTAGCTCAACAGCAGTTGATATATATTTTGATGTAAGAGGATAATTAATACTCCCCTTTTGCTC
>CAKZOK010000111.1 GCA_937136415.1 uncultured Cytophagales bacterium
ATTTATCATTTAGTTTTTTATAATTTATTATTATTTCATTTTTAAAAGAATCTGTAATTTTTCTTAGTTTAAAATTATGCTGTTGTTTTTCTTGAATTGATACAAGTACTCCTTGATCTGCAAATCCTACAATATCTTCTGGCTTTACTTCTAATTCTTTACTGATAAGTTCTAGACGAGAATAAACAAGGTCTGTATCTCCTCTTTCAATATTTCCATACCCTTGTACCGACATTTCTAATATCTCTGCCATATTTGCTTGCGATAATCCTTTTCGTTCTCTAAAAAAACGTATTTTTTCTCCAATAGTCATTGACATAAATTACAAAGTAAAGTAAAAGTGTATAATTATTAAGTTTCAATTTATTGTTCAATGTAAATTAATTTCAGAAATTTAGCAAATTAAATATTACTTATTTTATGCTATTTTTTGAAATTGAATGAAAAATTATTACGACGTTTTAGGAGTTGATAGAGATGCACCAACAGAAGAAATACGTATCGCTTACAAAATTCTTGTGAAGAAGTTCCACCCAGATGTAAATCTAGAACAAAGAGATTTTTTTGAAAAGAAATCTAAAGAACTAAACGAAGCTCATGAAACTCTTTCTAATCCTTCCAAACGAGAACAATATGATATTCGTTTAAATGATTTTTTGAACAATAGAAATGATAACTACCAAAATACACAAAAAGAAGAACAAAACCGAAAACAAGAAGACGAAAATTTAAAAAATCAACAAGAAAAAGCAAAACAAGCTCAAAAAGAAAGAGAAGAGCAAGAGGAATTTGAACAAAAAGAGCGAGAGGAGAAAAGGAAAGAAAAGGAGTTTGAAGAAAACAGAGCAAAAGAACATAAAAGGCAGAATAAAAATGTACTTTATGGTTTTTTAAGTCTTATTTTAATTGTAGCCTTGTCGTTCGGAGGCTATATTTTGTATAGATATAATGTAAAATATGATAAAGCATATAGTTTTTACCAAGATTTGGCAAGAGTAGAAAAACATCGAACATTTTACTTCAATGATTATGGTAATTTTGAATTTGGATTTGATGGTAGAGATAAGATGTATGGTTTTGTAGATAGAAATGATAATATAGTGATTAGGATAATGTATGATGATGCTCGTGATTTTTCTGAAGGATTAGCTGCTGTACAAGTAAAGGATAATAGTATATTCAAAAAGGAAAAATGGGGTTTTATAGACAAAACAGGTAATATGGTCGTTCCTACAGAATATGAAAGTGTGCATAATTTTTCTGACGGTTTAGCTGGAGTAGAATGTGGTTCAAAATGGGGATTTGTAGATAAAACAGGAAAGCAAGTAATTGGATGTAGTAGCTATAAAGGTGTCAATAATTTTAAAGATGGTTATGCATGGGTAACTCAAAAAGATGTGTATAAAAATGAAGATTATTTTTTGATAGATAAACAAGGATATTGTATAAAAAACTGTGGTGCTATAAACAAGTAACTTACTGTTTTTGGTACATAGAAAATCAACCAACTATTTGATTAATAAGCTATATTTTATTTATAAATTATGAACTTAAAATGTTAAAAACATGAATATATTTGTATTAATTATTACTCTCATTGTATGGATGATTGCAGTAGATATGATTTTGGAAAGTCATGATATAGGAACAAGAGTAGCAGGACATATAATATCCTTGCTTTGTTTATTTGTCATTTTTAAGATTACTAAGTCTAAATAATCTCCAAAAGAAGAAAAACATACTTTACCTATTTACTTAATAAACCTAATTTATATGAAAGCTAAAAAACCAGAAAACCTACTTTTACTCTAATTATATTGTTGATTTTATCAACAACATTTGCCAAAGCACAGGAAGCAACATTCAATTCTGATAAATATTCTTTATACACAACTAATGTTTATAATGATAAATCCGTTTATGAAGGAACTTTTAATGTGTCTAATCGAATTCAAGTTATTGATCAAAGTGCAGAAAATATAATCAATAAAAAGATTATTTTTAACATTAGAGGAGCATTAAATTTTTATATGGTTTGTAGAAATCCACCTGCAATTCATATGGAAGGATCAACAACAATAACAACAGCTTTATGCAGCATCGAATTTATGGGTAATAAATATGATGGGCAATTTATATATAATGATAGAAAAAACTCAAATGATACTTTTGTACTTAGTTATATGATTGGAAGTACAAAAATTGATTATATATTTCAATCTATAACTAAGAAATAATATTTTGTACTTCCACCTGTTCGTAGCATTCCACTAAGAACTCAAAAATACATTCAAGCATCACACCTTTATTTTCCTCATTCCAATCAAAAAAAGGAGTGAGGAATTTTTTGTTTCCTCTAATGATTGATTTATCTTTTCTATGTGCTATTTACATAAAAAAACACTTTTTTAGAAAAAAGAAGCATAAATGTTTGGAAAACTGATTGATTTTGAGTATCTTATAAAAAAGCAAATACACACAAAACCTAACATATTATGATTGCAACTACAAACCAAGCTGCAGACAAACACGTTCAAAATTATTTACGTGGATTGGCTGAAGAAGTAAATGGAAAATATACTGATTATTCAAATGATACTGTTATTGTAACCATTCCTCTTAGTGATGGGCGTTATCAAAATGTGAAAGGATATATTATTCCTAGAGGTGATGGTGTGATGTTAGAGTTTATGTCTAAGGTATGCAAACTTGATTACTACCCAGATATTAGCCTTACCGAACTTTTAGAGCTTAATCATGGACTTTGTTATTCCAAAATCTTGCTCAATGATGGCTACGTAGAAGTTGCCTCATCTACCAAATATGAACTTTGTACATACGACCAAGTTCGTTATATGATTTTCGAAGTGGCACGAGTGGCTGATGAATTAGAAAATCGTTTTACAGGAGAAGATGTTTATTAAAGATAATTATTTTCGCTTCTTACTTTACTACTTGAAAAACCTTACTTATTTTTTCTTTTTGAGAATTTGAGTGAGGATTTTTTTATATGAATTTGCCTAAAATGAATAAAGCAATAATATAAATTTCTCACTAATTATTTATATTTAATTGCCTTGAAATTTATTATAATTAATGGTTATTAAAAATAAAAATGTATAAATTTGGCAGTATCAATAATCCAATTAATTTTTATGAATATCAGAAAGCTAAAATATTGCCTTCTAATTTTTTTCTTTACAAATCTATTTGCGTGTACTTCTAATCAAACAAAAGAGGTAAAAACTACCCAAACTGAAATTACAGAGCCAATAACAGAACTTAAAGAGAAAGAAGTTGTGGAAAGCAAAATATCAAAAAACGAACTTATTATTTATCAAAAATCATTTTTAGGGCTTACTCCACATACCAACATTAAAGATTATGAAGGCAAATTAGAAAAAGGCTTACTAAGAACAGGAGAAGGCGATTTTGATATTTTTAATATTAAAGATGAGAATGAAAATACGGTGGGGTATTTTGTTCCTTTTGGTGAAAATGAAGATAAAGTAGGTTCGGTAACAGTTACTTCTGAGCTTGCTCAAACAGAAGATGGAATAAAAATAGGGGATACTTTTGAAACCTTATTAAAAAAATATCCTAATCTGAAAGTTTTTGGCTCGGAGATAGAAGGCTATACACAAGCTATTGTAGAAAATATAAGTTTTAGGTTAGATGAGAATCATTATAATCATCAACTCAAAATAAGTGAAATCAAGAAAGAAACTAAAATTATTGAAATTACGATTCAATAAAAAAACTCTCTTAAAGAATTATATCAAAAAAACCTATTCTTTTTATTTGAAAGAATAGGTTTTTAGAGGCTTTTCTTATCATCATTACTGTCCTAACTCTAATAAAAATAGCATTAAAAATATAACAGTAAAGTTATTTTTTATTTATTATCTCAACAGATTGATAAATTTTTTCTATAAGTTCTTTCTCTTCCCAAGGTTTGGATAAGAAAAACTGCATGTTTCCTTTTTTGAAAGCATTTTGGATAGCTTCGTCTTCGGCTTGTCCAGAAAGCATAATTTTGGCTACTTTAGGAAATTGTTTATTTATTTCTACTAAAAGTTCATCACCTTTCATTTCAGGCATCAACCAATCTGTAATGACTACAAGTGTTTTGATGTTTCTCTCTGTAAGGAAATCCAAAATTTCTAGTGCTTCATCTCCACTTTCTGCTGTTTCGATGATAAAATCATCATTAAATTCTTGCATCAACTGAATTTTGAGGCTTCCCAAAATAATATGGTCGTCATCTACACATAGAATTGCCTTTGTTTTTTTTGCTTTTGCCATAAACTAAGTAATTTTAAATCAATTTGTAATGATATATTTTTTCAAAGTTAATCAAAATATTTATTTACTTCGTTAAAGATTATCTTATTTGTAACATAAATTATTTTTGATGGTAAATAATGTTTAAGAAAAACAGTGTATTTTTGCACTTATTTATAATGGTAGTTCCACAAAAAAGGTAGTTCCTTCGTTTGTTTGTGTTTTAAACCAAATTTTTCCATTATGTTTTTTAACAATTTTTTTGGTAATATCTAATCCTAAGCCACTGCCTTCTCCTTCTCTTTTGGTAGTAAAAAACGCATTAAATATTTTATTTTGTATATTTTCGGGTATTCCTGTTCCCGTGTCTTTTATAGAAATAACAACTTTTTTGTTTTCAAGTGTTGATTGTAGTTTGGTCGAAATTATTAGTTCGCCTTTGTTTTCCATTACTTGAATAGCATTATAAATAAGGTTTGTCCAAACTTGTACTAATTCATCTGGATAGCCCATAAATTGTGGAATTTCCTCAAAATTTAGCTTTAATTCTATTCCATTTTTGAAATGATTCTGATAAAGAACAAGAGTTGTTTCAATATTATGATTAATATTTATTATGGCTTTTTTATCTGTTTGCTCTTGACGAGAAAAGTTTTTGAGAGCAAAAATAATCTTTGATGCTTTATCAGTGGCAAGTTTTATTGTTTTGTTATTTTTGGCAATTCCAGATAGTTGATGAGCTACTTTAAATGTATAAATAGGGTCTTTTGTTTGGAGCAAAGGCTGATAAAGTTCAGGCTTTTGCTCAACACCCAATTCGACTATAAAATCAGCTATTAGATTTGTATCATCAACACCTTGTCCTTCTAGTTTTTCTATTAAATCATATTTTGCAGCTCTTTTTTCTTTGGAAGAAAAATTTGTTTTTATTGTTGCTGAATATTCTATCAAAGTATTAAATGCAATTGATTTTTCTTGTGATAATCCTTGTAAAAAACATGCAAGGTTAGGCAATAATTCGTCCATTGTAACCACTGAATTATCAGCAGAAGAACGAATAGCTCCCAAAGGAGTATTTATTTCATGTGCAACATTGGCAGCTAGTTGCCCCAAAGTAGCCATTTTTTCAGTTTCGATAAGTTGCCTTTGAGCAGTCTGTACCTTACTCATTTCTTCTTGTAAATCTCTAAATTTTAGGCGTAATTCTAATTGAGTAACTACTTGACTTCCTAGTGTTTTTAGAGCAAATCGTTGTGCTTCTGTTAGTTTTCTGGGAGTTTTATCGATTACACAGAGAGTTCCGATATTCAGTCCTTCTGGAGTTTTGAGAGGCATTCCAGCATAAAAACGAATTTTTAAACCATCTTCATCTGCTACCAATGGGTTTTCTTTAAAACGCTTGTCTTCACTTGCATTTTCTACTTCAAAAATATCATCTTGCAAAATAGCATGAGAACAAAAGGCTATATCTCTATTTGTTTCTGGAGCATCTAATCCTACTTTTGCTTTAAACCATTGACGTTCAGAGTCTATCAAAGATACTAATGAAATTTCAGATTCACAGATTTGAGAGGCTAGTTTTACCAAATCATCGAATTCTTTTTCGGCTTTTGTATCCATTATTTGATAGCGTAAAAGAGCTTCTAAACGTTCATTTTCATTGGCAGGTAGTTGGGCTGAAATCATAAGTTAAATAATAATAAAAAAGGAATAATAAATGAAGGGTAATAAATTGTTTGAGAATAGGGGAGCTTATGATATTGAAATAATTTTTTAACCTAACTTAGTTAATATCATTTTGTAAAATAGCTTTAATTAGAATAGACTACCAAAAATAAGCCCATTTTTTTTATGACTCTATTTTGATTAAAGAAATCAAGGTTTTCTTATAAAAAATGGTTCTCTGACAATTTTTGCATTTTCCTTTCTTATTAAAAATTATTTTGTATTTAAAATTGGTCTGCACCTTTAGGTCTGACCAGTTTAAAATAAGCATTTAAAGCTCTGAAAAGGCTTATTTTGTTCAAGTCAGACTTTCATACAGACTTGAACAAAATACAAAATAGAATTAATTTGACGTTTAAAATTATCAAAAAGGCAAAGATTGTCAGAGAACCAAAAAAATATAAGTTCGTTTTTTATGCGTTGAGCATATATTCTCAGATTGATTGTTAGTGTCGCTTCGCTAAAATACCAAGAACAGTAAAAGAGTTATAATTTGTTACAAATAGTTAAATTTTGTTGTTTGACTATTTTTATTTTTGATTATTACATTCGTAATTTCCACCCTTTTTATTCCCATCTTTTCCAACTATTTTCGTAGTATTGAATCAAAATTTGATTATCCAAACGATTTATTTTCAAAGAATCATCAATATTTATTCCCTCAAACATATCTTTATCAAAAACAAATAACTTGGGTAGCACTTCAGGAGTTAGATATTTCAAATTTAGTTGTCGTTTTTCCATTTTTTTAGTGAGTTCTTTATAGATTTTGTCTAATTGTTTTTTAGAAGGCAATCCAATACTTGTGCTGTCGTTCTGATTGAATTTTGGATTATTTATTCCCATACTAAAACCCCACATTCCAAAAGCAGGCACATAAACATTGACTGGCAAAGCCGATGGAAAAGCCTCTTGCATTGTTTTTTGAATACACCAAAACGGTTTTGGCGCAAAATAAGGAGAAGTAGATTGAGAAATAAGAACGCCATCTCTTGACAAAATTTTCTTAGCCAAACGATAAAATTCTAACGAATAAAGTTTGCCCAAAGAAGCCTCATGAGGGTCTGGCAAATCTACAATAATAAGCGAATATTGTTTTTCAGATTCTTCTACAAATTTAAAAGCATCTACATTATGAATTTTTACTTTTGGATTAGAAAGTGAGTTTTGATTTACTTCTCTAAAAATTCGGTTGTGTTTTGCCAAATTTGTAATTGCTTTATCCAAATCTACCAAATCAATACTTTCAATTTCATCATATTTTAGTAATTCACGAATAGCCAAGCCATCACCACCTCCCAAAATCAAGACATTTTCTAGATGCCCTGTCAGAAGTGCAGGCACATGGACGATAGTTTCGTGATAACGATATTCATCAAGAGTAGAGAATTGTAAATTTCCATTTATGAAAAGCTGTGTGTTTTTTTTATATTTTGTTACTACAATTCTTTGATAAGGTGTTTGGTCAGAATAAATAATTTCGTCTTGATACATCATTTGTTCAAAAAAATCACTTATTTGAAAGGAATAAATAAAACCAATTAATAAAAGAGCCATCGAAATTACTGAAAAAGCTAATTTGGCAGCAGCTTGTTTGAGTTGTTCCCTAAATACCCACGCATTAAAAATGGCAATTAAAAGATTAATAATTCCAATAAAAAAAGCTGTTCGCATAAGCCCCAAAAAAGGTAAAAGAAGCAAAGGAAAAGCCACCGAAGCTACCAAAGAACCCAAATAATCGAATGCCAAAACATTCGAAATAGTATCTTTTAGATTATCATGTTCTTTCAAAAGACGTGTAACAATCGGAATTTCTAAACCTACAAAAGCTCCCAAAAAAACAATAATAATCAGCGCAACAGCATAATAATTGTCCAAAACAGTATAACTAAAATACAAAATAAGAGTCGAACAACCTCCAACAAGCCCTAAAATGGTTTCGATAACTACAAACCAATCCAATAAATTTCGATAGACATATCTGCTCAAAAACGAACCCAAACCCATTGCAGAAAGAAAAAGCCCAATCGTAATTGAGAAATGAAGAATACTACTTCCCAAAAAGTAAGTTGAAATACTACTTATCAAAAGTTCATACAAAATGCCACAAACAGCAATTATAAAAATTGAAGAAAGCAAAATCGGAACTTGTGCCGAGCGTTTTTTTTCTGATTCCGAACTATTCGGGTTTTGAGAAGCAGTAGGAGTAAAAGGAGTCGTTTTTTTCACAAGAAGTATATAATTAGTTTTATTTGTTTGAAGATGCGAAAATACGATTTATTCTTGTATATGTAGTCGACACTTTCCAAAGTGTCATAAATAGTTCGTATTTTTAGGCAAAATCAAACAAAATTGAAAAACCATCAGTTTCAAATCAATCTTGCTTTCAACTAAAAAAATATTTTTATACAAATGAAATATCAAACAGAAAATAATAAAGAAACCATTTTACGTTCAAAAATAGCTGATAATCGTGGTTATTATGGACAATTTGGAGGCGCATATATTCCAGAAATGTTGTATCCAAATATTGAAGAAATAGAAAAGGCTTATTATGCCTTACAAGACGACGACGAATTTAAAAAAGAATTTGAATATTTATTGAAAGATTATGTTGGAAGACCTACACCTCTTTATTTTGCCAAACGTTTGTCAGAAAAATATGGTGCAAAAGTCTATTTGAAGCGTGAAGACCTCAACCATACAGGCGCACACAAGGTAAATAATACGGTCGGACAAGTTCTTTTAGCCAAAAAATTAGGTAAAAATAAAATTGTAGCCGAAACAGGAGCAGGGCAACATGGAGTAGCAACGGCAACAGTTTGTGCTTTGATGGGAATGGAATGTATTGTTTTTATGGGTGAAATAGACATCGAACGCCAGCAACCCAATGTAGCAAGAATGAAAATGCTCGGTGCAGAAGTTCGCCCAGCTCTTTCAGGTAGCAAAACATTAAAAGATGCAACAAATGAAGCCATGCGTTATTGGATAAATAATCCTGTTGATACACATTATATTATTGGTTCGGTGGTCGGGCCTCACCCTTACCCTGAAATGGTGGCGTGGTTTCAGTCTGTGATTAGTGAGGAAATGCGAAATCAACTTACAGAAAAAGAAGGCACTCCAAATCCAGATTATGTGATTGCTTGTGTGGGAGGTGGAAGCAATGCAGCAGGAGCTTTTTATCATTATATCGATGAAAAAAATGTTCAGCTTATTGCTGCAGAAGCAGCAGGAATGGGTATTTCTAGTGGACAAACAGCAGCAACAATCGCTTGTGGAACATTGGGAGTTCTTCATGGAAGCAAAACTCTTTTGATGCAAACTCAAGACGGACAAGTAATCGAACCTTATTCTATCTCGGCAGGGCTAGATTATCCCGGTATTGGTGCTTTGCACGCATATTTGGCAGATAGTAAAAGAGCCAAATTTTATGCGATTACAGATGAACAAGCAATGAAGGCAGGGCAAGAATTGGCTCTTTTGGAAGGAATAATTCCAGCCATTGAATCGGCTCACGCTTTAGCAGCCTTAAATAATTTGAAAGAAGAAGACGCTGATTTTGATGAAAAAGTAGTCATTATTAATCTTTCTGGAAGAGGAGATAAAGATTTGAGTACATATTCAAAATATCTTTAGAGTTTCATTATTCATTCTAAAAGACAACACAATAAACTATGCTAAAAGAAAAACTTACTTTGCAAGAATATCTATCGATTGGATATGTTTACTTGATTGTTTTGGGAATAATAAGTGATGTTATTTATTTTAAATATCTGAATGTTGATATACTTAATTACTCTACTGTTTTAGATGTTCTTATCAGCCCAATAAATATTCTTACAAAAAACCTTAGGTTATTTTTAACTCTTGTTGGTACAGTTAGTATTTCATATTTTTCTATGAGGTATCTTTTTCCAAAATATCATCAAAAGTATAGAGATAAAAAATGGTATGGAATATTAGGAGGAGTAGAGAGTGCAGATAAAATGTATGCTCAAATGAAGAAAGATAAAGGAATTTTTCTTATCTTTTTTCTTATCTTTTCAATGTTTATAGGAATGGGATTTGGAAGAGGAAACAAGGTAAAAAGAAAGATAGAAAAACAAGAGTTTGAAGTAAGTCATACAATAACTTTTACAAATAATCAGAAGAAAAAAATTTATCTTGTTGGACAAAATAGCACTTATCTGTTTTATATTCTAAAAGGAGAAAAAGAAGTTTCGATTACAACTATCAATCAAAATATAAAAATTATCAAAAAAATACATTCCAATTAGAAACAATTACGAATTACAAATGAAACATATTAATTATTAGCTGTTTACGTAAATACTTGTTCAGTTTATTTATTTCTCATTCTGATTAACAAAAATAGATTCTCAAAACAATGTTCAAACGCCTCAAAAAATTTCTAATTCGGCTCTTACTCAAACTTTCTGTTGTAGTAATTATTTTAGTTGGAATTGGTTTTTATCTTTCTCCTTATAAATATCAAACTCCTTTTTATCGTTGGTATTATTCTCATTCAGATTACAAAAAATTGCTATCTGAAATTAAGATAAAACAGCAAAAGCTAAAAAAGGAATACAAAGAAGCCAAAACTAAAACAGAGAAAGAAAAAATTAGAAAAAAAGCACAAAAGATATTTGAAAGCAGTTTTGAAGATGTTTGTAAATATTGGTATGGAACAAAATGGAGTTATTCAGGAACAACACAAATACCAGGGAAAGGAAAAATAGCCTGTGGGTATTTTGTAACCACCATTTTGAGAGATTTGGGCTATCCTATCGAAAGAATAAAAATGGCGCAAGCTGCCTCCGAAACACTTATCCGAAAAACAGTTGAAAAAAAATATATTAAACTAAAAGTAAATGCAAAATTTGGAGATTTTATGGAGGAGGTTGAAGAAATGGGAGATGGAATTTATATCTTAGGATTAGATACACACGTTGGCTTTTTATTTATTGATGGAACTTCAACACATTTTATTCATTCTTCAAATGGAATTTTGAAAGGAGTAAGAAATCAAATGGCTTTTAGTTCTGCAACAATTAAACGTTCAAAATATAGAGTTGCAGGACAAATACAAATAGAAAAATGGTTGGAATAATAATGTAAGTTGAGCAAGGAAAGAAGAGTTAGAAAACAATCACAACACCCCACTTTCCTAACCCCTTGCCTCTAAATTATTAGCATTTTACTTCAAAACCCTTTATCTTTGTATTAATCAAATAGATTCTTCTTCTTATCATTTCATTCCTTGTTTTTAAGAACATGAAAAAATATATTTTCGAAACAAAAAACGATACTCGCTCTGGTTTTGGCGATGGTCTTACAGAATTAGGCAAAACAAACCCTAAGGTAGTTGCTCTTTGTGCTGACCTTATTGGCTCGCTTAAAATGGGTGATTTTCAAAAACAATTTCCAGAACGTTTTTATCAAGTTGGGATTGCAGAAGCCAACATGATGGGGATTGCAGCAGGTCTTACTATTGGTGGTTGGATTCCTTTTACTGGTACTTTTGCCAATTTTTCGACAGGTAGAGTGTATGACCAAATCCGTCAATCTATTGCTTATTCGGGCAAAAATGTCAAAATTTGTGCTTCTCATGCTGGTATTACTTTGGGAGAAGATGGTGCAACACACCAAATTTTGGAAGATATTGGAATGATGCAAATGCTTCCTCACATGACAGTCATCAACCCATGTGATTATAACCAAACAAAAGCTGCTACTTTGGCGATTGCAGATTATCAAAACCCTGTTTATTTGCGTTTTGGTCGTCCAAAAGTTCCTGTTTTTATGCCTACTGACACCAAATTTGAAATTGGAAAGGCAATTACATTACAAGAAGGCACAGATGTTACCATTTTTGCAACAGGGCATTTGGTTTGGGAGGCTATATTGGCACACGAAGAGCTATTAAAAGAAGGAATTTCTGCCGAAATTATTAATATTCATACCATTAAGCCATTAGATAGAGAGGCTATTTTAAAATCAGTTTCGAAGACAAAATGTGCTGTTTCTGCCGAAGAGCATCAAATTATAGGTGGCTTGGGAAGTAGTATTGCACAAACTTTGATGATAAACACACCCGTTCCAATGGAATTTGTAGGTGTAAATGATAGCTTTGGCGAAAGTGGAACACCAGCAGAATTAATGATAAAATATGGGCTTACTTCAGTAGATATTGTAAAGAAAGCAAAAACTGTTTTAGAACGAAAAGCAAAATTTGCTACACTTTAAAATTAAATAAAGCACTGTTTTTAAAAATTAACTGATATTTAGGAACAAAAAAATGGGTTTAAGTAATTACTTAAACCCATTTTTTATTTAAAAAAGAATAAAAACTAAGCCTTTGCTGTTTCCAAAACTTCTTTGATTGTCTGTCCGATATTTGCAGGAGATTCTACTACATGGATTCCACATTCACGCATAATACGCATTTTTGCTTCGGCTGTATCATCTGCACCTCCGATAATTGCGCCTGCATGTCCCATACGTTTTCCTTTTGGAGCTGTTTGTCCAGCAATAAATCCAACGACTGGTTTTTTGTTTCCTGTTTTTTTAATCCAGTGAGCAGCATTTGCTTCTAAGTTTCCACCAATTTCACCAATCATAACGATTGCCTCAGTTTCTGGGTCATTCATAAGAAGTTCTACAGCTTCTTTTGTAGTTGTTCCGATGATTGGGTCACCACCAATTCCGATTGCTGTCGAAATTCCTAATCCTGCTTTTACTACTTGGTCAGCAGCTTCATAGGTCAATGTTCCTGATTTAGAAACGATTCCAATTTTACCTTTTTTGAATACAAATCCAGGCATAATTCCTACTTTTGCTTCATCTGGTGTGATTACCCCAGGGCAGTTAGGTCCAATCAAACGGCAATCTTTTTTGTCTGAAACATAAGCCTTTGCTTTCACCATATCTTGTACAGGAATCCCTTCTGTAATAGCAATGATTACCTTGATTCCAGCATCTGCAGCTTCCATAATTGCATCAGCAGCATAAGCAGGAGGAACAAAAATAATTGAAGTATCAGCTTCTGCACCTTTTACAGCATCAAGAACTGTATTAAAGACAGGTAAGCCCAAATGTGTTGTTCCACCTTTACCAGGAGTAACTCCACCTACTACATTTGTTTTGTATTCAATCATTTGTTCGGCGTGAAAAGAACCTTCTTTTCCTGTAAAGCCTTGAACAATAATTTTAGAATCTTTATTTACAAGTACGCTCATAGTCTGTATAGTGATTTTTTGTGAGTGTAAAAAAATGATATAGACAAAAATACCTTTTATTTTGATAAAATAGTATTGTCTTTAGGTTTAATTACGTTTTTTTTTGGAAAAACTCTCTAAATATAGCTTTAGAACAATATTTTTATCTTATTAAATAATTTTTGGACTGAAAAAGTAAAAAAATAGTTATAGATATTCTTTCATTTTTTAGTTACATCGTATTAGCATTGCTCACTTACATGAGGTTAATTCTACCAATATTATATTTCTGTATAATTGAATTTCGAAAAACAATCAAACTCTAAATTAATTGTGATAACTTTTACTTTTTAAATAAAATTAAAGTAATTTTTTCAGGTTTTCCATGTGTTCCATTTTCTTGTTTGTAGTAATAATCTTCAATAAAATCTTCAAAACCAACTATAAAGTAAAATAGAAAATCACGCACTTGATAAAAATCTATATTGCCGTAAGTATGTTTTAATAACTCCGTCATTCTATATGAAATATTTACTTTTTCTAATAAAGAATTTATTTTTTTGATGCCTTGTGCTGCCTTGCTTGTTGCTTTTTCATCAATAAAAGAAAAAGATTGGTTCAGAATGAGAGGTTCATTTTTTCCTAATTTCATAAATTGATTTATAAATGAAGAATATGCTTTTTCAATAGGAAAATCAAAACTACAATTAGAGTTTAGCTCTTCAGTATTGCTATAACATTTCTCATAAACAGTTAATGCTATCCGTTCTTGTTTTGTATAAATTTTTCCTATTTCTATTCCATTTGTTTTTTTATGAATGGTAAGGTTTGGTTTATTGTATTTGTTATGATAATGGTCAATTACAATTTTTTCCCACCCTTTTGGTTGTGCTAATGGGTTGTTTGCTGCTGGATGCCATTGATGAAAAACAGGCGATTTTTCTGCATCTAGCCATTTCATTTCTAATTTGTCTGAATATTTATAATTCAACAAACGTCTATTTAAGTCTTTATCTTCTACTCCCCAAAGCCTATAATATTCGTCAAAAGCTCCTATTTGAATTAGTTTTTGAGTAGGAACAACCACAATTCCCATGGCAGATTCTTTATTGCTTTTTTCAAATGTAGCCAGATTTTGAATGTGTAAATGATTGTTTTTTAGATAATTATTGTACTCAAAATTTTCAGTCAAATAAAAACATTGATAATGCAAAAGTGTATTTTGAGTTGCATTTTTATTTACCTCTTCCAAAAAATTTGGTGCATAAATCATATCTACATCAGCAATAATACAGTAATCTCCTTTTGCAAGATAAATTCCATTATTTATAGAAGCCGAACGTGACCAAAAAAAACCTCTTACTTGATTAAAAACATAACTTATCTTATCCAAATCCTGACAAAAATTTTTTAGTTCATCAGAAATATTTTTGTCGCTTCCATAATCTATAAAAATAACTTCATAATTTATAGACTGAATTTGATTCTGGTGTTGAAGAGAGAGCAAACAGCGTTTTGCAATTTGTGTATCTCTGTTGCGATAAGGAACAATGAATGAAAATTTTGTCATAAATATAAAAGGGAATACAGATTTTGGTGTTTATCAAAAAAGGTCATTTTGAGAGCGTCGAAGTTTTTTTCGAAACAGAAAAATGAATAATTGTAAAAAGCATAATAGAAGTGCTTATTCCAAAAAGGTTTGCGTCTAATTCAAAAGGTAATTTTAAACCATTTAATTTCTGCATCAAAATCAGAATTAGTGTTGTTGTTCCTCCTCCAATCATTGCAATTAAAGCAGCCAAGGGGCTAGGGTTTTTGATAAAAAGCATCGCCAAAACAGGTACAAACAAACCAGAAACCATAAAAGCATAAGAATAAAGCATCAACTCCAAAACGTTTTGCATGTGTAGTGCAAGGAGAATAGCAAAAGCTCCAATTACGAAAGTAAGCAGTTGAGAAAGGATTAAATTACTCGCCATTTTTTTCTTGAAACGACCAATAATATCTGTCATAAGATTTCCAGAAGCAGCCATCAAACAACTATCTGCTGTGGACATAATGGCAGAAAAGTAAGCCGAAAGCATCAGCCCCATCAAGCCAACAGGAAGCATAGTACGAAGCAAAAGAGGTAATCCCATTTCGGCATCTAATGGGTTTGTACTCGCCGTAGCAACAGAAAAACCAGCATCGGCAAAAGCTCCTTGTAAGTAAGCTATTTTGGCAAACATTCCTAACAAAACACCCATAAAAGCCATAAATGGATATTCGAAAACTCCTGCAATTCGCCAAGCACGAATGGCTGTTTTTTCATCTTTTGCTGCATAAATACGCTGATAAAGGGTCATTCCAACAAACCAAATTGGTACAATGGTAATAAACCAATTTATGAGTTGAGAGATTGTAATATTTCCAAAAGAGAGCATTTGAGTAGGCAAGTATTGATTTATTCCTTCCATTCCACCCACAAAATAATATCCCATCGGCAGCCCAATTCCGACAAGACCAGTCAAAAGAATAATCCATTGTACTGTATCTGTATAAATTACAGCTTTTATTCCACCAAAAACGGTATAAAGTACAGCCACAACACCCATTGCCCAAACAGCTTGCTCCAAAGTAATTGCTGTTGGAAAGGTTGCAGAAGCAAGTTTTGCACCTGCTAAAATCTGACTACTAGAAAAGCCAACATAACCAATTAGTGAAATAATTCCTGCTGCAAGTGCAACGTCTTTGGTGTAATAATGCTCAACAGCTTGTGGAAAACTAAGTAATTTTTTTTGTTTAGCGATTGGATAAACTTTAGGAATCAAATAAACAGCACTTAACCAAGCCCCTAAAAGGCCAGTAAATAACATCCAACTTCCTGCAATACCAATCGAAAAACCAAGCCCACCTAATCCAATGGAAAAACCTCCCCCTACGTCTGTCGCTACTACGGAAAGCCCAATATGCCCTGCTGAAAGCCCACGCCCTCCAACATAATAATCTTCATCTGATTTATTGGTTCGATAAAAATAAAAACCAATAGCTAATAGAGCAATAAAATAAACGACAAAAATACTAATATCTATCCAATGTAAATCCATTACAACCCTATTTTTGAAAATTTTGAGAGAATCTTATAAAATACAAAATTTCAAAGGTACTTAAAATGATAGGTAAATGCTAGTTTTTATATTTATTGCTTAGGGTTTTCTTATAAAAAAAGAAAACTATCGTTATTGGTATTTTAGCAATAGCGACACCAACAACAATGCTTTGAAATTTTAGTTGCAGGGCAAGGTAATATTGATGTTTTTTGCTAGAGTACTGGACATGAGTTAAAAAGTTGTTGGTGTCGCTACGCTAAAACACCAACGAACGGTGTTTTTCCCTGTTCTGTGACTCACAGAACAGCAAATACATCTAGTGTCCAGTACTCTAATTTTTTGCATAAATAATACAGTTTATATTACGTTGTTCTGCAACTAAAAGCCACTTTAAAAATAGTAGGATAGAGTACTACTAAACCTTATTGGGGTTTGTATTGAAGTAATTTTTATTTTAAGATTCATCTGAAAAATTTTCTTCCTCTTCTGAATTTTCTTCTTCATTGGGAGTATCTTCAGATTCATTTTCATCAGATTGTTGTGCCAAAATAGCTCCTACTGCTACTGCTTCTTCCATATCTGTTTCGTTATCGTCTTCATATTCAGTGTCATCATAATCCTCATCATAGTCGTCATTATCATCATCAAAAAAATCTTCATCATCAAACTCATCTCCACCAACAGACTTCGAACGCTTATACATTTTTCTAACTCTTTCTATATCTATTTTTATTTTTAATGAATCTGCAACACCAAGCTGGAGGTCAATTTCTATTTGTTCGATAAAATCCATTTCTTCTTCGGTAACAATATTATCTTCCATTACCCTTTCTATAAGGCTTTGCAAAACTTGAATTTTGATATTATTGAGTTCTGCATCAGATATTCCTAGTTTAGATTGTAAGGCTCTCACATCAGACATTTCGTCAGTGGTAATTATGCCATCATCACACGCCTCTAAAATAGCTTCAAAAAGTTGTTGTCTTGCTTGTGCAGCTCTAGGAGAGGTAGGAGCTGGGGCAGCCGAACCACTAAAAAGTTGTTGAAATTTATTGATAAGATTTTTAAGCAAACTCATATATTGCAGTATTTTTTATACAAAAATTAATAGTAGAAATTCAATTTTCTGAATCCTATTCACAAAATAATATATTTAATTCAATTTTATAGTATTTAATTCATTTTTATTTTTTTACAGACAAATACCTTTTACAAATCTTGTTTTTGTTTTATTTTTTCTAAAATAAGTTCTATACTTTCATTGATTGTTAGCTTGCTACTATCAATAATTACATCTACTTGGTTTGGTAATGGTTTTTCGAAAGGGCTGCTAATACCTGTAAATTCTTTTATTTCTCCTGCTCTTGCTTTTTTGTAAAGTCCTTTTACATCTCTTTTTTCGCAGGTTTCTAAAGGGCAATCAATAAATACTTTGAATACTTTTTTCTCAAAAATATCAGTAATTAATTTTTGATTTTGGTGTGTTGGAGTAATAAAAGAAGCCAATACAACAAAACCTGTTTCATAGAAAAGTTTGGCGACTTCTGCTGACCGACGAATATTTTCATTTCTATCTTCTAGTGAAAACCCAAGGTTGTTGTTGAGTCCGTTTCGAAGCAAATCGCCATCTAATTTTTTGATTAAAGCAGAAGGGTAATTGTGTTTTAATTTTTCAAAAAGAGCATTCGAAAGTGTTGTTTTGCCAGAGCCTGAAAGACCAATAAACCAAATTATGGAAGGAGTCATGGGACAAATTATTTTTAAATGAATTTTTTACAAAAAAAGAATATCAAATTCTGTCAGAACAAATTTAATTAAATAAGCTGTAAGTTGTATATTTGTAAAGCACACAATAAACACATTTTCTATTTATGAGCAAAAAAAACAAACCTCTTAAAAAAAATATTGTTGGTCATGCTACTAGACATTTTGGTTTTTGACCTCTCACTACTTCTTCGAAGGAGAGAAGGAATTACAACTACTTGCTATTTTTGAAGCAAAAATAGTAAAACCAATTCTTTATTTTTAGAAAATGTCTAGTAGTATGATTGTTGGTTTAAAATATTTATCATCTCACTCTAAAATAAAAAAAATATTGAAAGTTATAGAACATTTGAATGCAAATAAAGGAAAAACACTTTTTTCATTCGAACTTATCCCACCTCTTAAAGGCGAAAGTATTCAATCAATTTTTGATGCTATGAATCCTTTGATGGAATTTAATCCTCCTTTTGTTGATGTTACTTACCACCGAGAAGAATATGTTTATAAAATGCGTAAGGAAGGGCTTTTAGAAAGAAAAGTAACTCGCAAACGCCCTGGAACGGTCGGGATTTGTGCTGCTATCATGAATCGTTATCAAGTAGATGCTGTTCCTCATATCATTTGTGGAGGGTTTTCGAAGGAAGAAACTGAAAATGCACTTATAGATTTATCTTTTTTGGGAATTGAGAATGTACTTGCATTGCGTGGAGATGCTGTAAAGTCAGAGGGGGCATTTATTCCAGAAAAAGATGGACATAATTACGCTGTTGATTTGATTGGGCAAGTTGTAAATATGAATGAAGGAAATTATATTGATGATGATTTGCCTCATTCTATTCCAACTAATTTTTGTATTGGAGTGGCTGGGTATCCTGAAAAGCATTTTGAAGCTCCAAATATGAATAGTGATATGGCTGCTTTAAAAACAAAAGTAGATGCAGGTGCAGAATATATTGTTACCCAAATGTTTTTTGATAATGCAAAGTATTTTGACTTTGTAGAAAAATGTAAAGATTACGGAATTAATGTTCCGATTATCCCTGGTTTGAAACCTTTTACTACCAAAAAACAACTAAATGTTTTGCCACGAATTTTTCATATTGATATTCCAGATGATTTGGTAACTGCAGTTTCTGCTTGTAAGGACAACAAAGCTGTTGTGCAAGTTGGTATAGAATGGGCTGTCCAACAGTCAAGGGAATTGATGCAAAAGGGTGTTCCATGTTTGCATTATTACACCATGGGACGCTCAGGTGCAACCGAAAAAATTGCAGCACAGTTGTTTTAAAATAAGAGATATATTCAAAATTAATACTAAATATTATCACAAAAGTTGTTTAAGAATTGGTTTTGTGTGTCTATTTGTTGCTACTCTAAAATACCAATAAAGGCTAGGAAACTGAATGAAAATCTTTTTTTTATAAGTCATAAAAAAGCCTTGGTAAGACTAAATAAGAAGATAATCATCAGTTTCTTATTTAGTCTTGCCAAGACTAAAAAAATTGATTAGGTGTTGGCAAATGATGTATTTTTTATTTTTGTTTTGTAGAAAGCCATTTTTTGCGTTCTTCTACTTGTTTGGCTTTTATGATAGGTTCATTTTTAGCCAAATAAACTAAGGCACGATATGGAATCTGTGTTGGTACTACTTCGACGGTATTTTTTTTACCAAATCTTTCAAAAGTAACTATTGCTTTTTTTTCTTTTTCTAAAGTTGATAAAATTTCTCTATAACTATTTAGAGAAGTAACCAGTTTGTTATTAATGCTTACCAAAACATCTCCCTTTTCTAAGCCAGCTTTATAAAATGGCGAGCCATAAAGCATATAATTTGAAAGGGTAGTATTTTTTGATTTTTTCTCTTCATCAATATCAAAAGCTACCTTTCCAAACCACAAACTACCTTTTTGAAGTAATTGAAAATCCATTGCAACCGTATTTAAAAGTGAATTGTAATCTGGTAATTTATTTCCAATAATATGATTATTAAAAAAATCTTCTGCAAATTGTTTATCACTTGTTACTTCTGCCAAAATACCACGAAGGTGGTACATATTATAAGGTTTTTCAGTTTTGCCAAACTGTTTCCACATGGCTTTCATATAATCATCAAGACTTTTTCCAAAACGTTTTCTCATTTCCAAATCTAAAGCAAGTCCAATTACAGCACCATAAGGATAATATGAAATAAATGTATTGTGATGAGAAAGAGGGTCATTTGCTGTTGCTGCATCTGCAAAAGCTGCTTGTTGGCTCATTTGGGCAGGAGAATGAAAATTATGACCGGGTGAAGTCAATACATAATTGAGTTGTCCATTCATTAAATCGGCAAATCTAGTATCATCAATAAGCCCAGCACGGCGCATAATTAGGTAGGTATAATAAGACGTAAAACCTTCTCCAAACCACAATTCTTCTGATATATTTGTACTAGAAAAATCAAAGGGTTCTAAAGATTGAGGACGCAAACGCTCAATATTCCAAGCGTGAATAAACTCATGAGTAACAGTAAATAAATGGTTGAAATCTAATTTTTGAGAACTGGTAATAATGGTAGAATTGCGATGCTCCATTCCATCTCCGTGTGCTGTGGGCTGATAATTCAACAAAAAGGTATAAGTTCCATAATCAAAAATAGGAGCTTCTCCGAAAAGAGCAATTTCTTCTTTTACAATTTTTTTGATATTTTCTACATATTGATTTGCTTCTTTTTCGGTTGTTTCTGTTGTTGTTTTGTTCAGAGCGACTCTAAAATTTTGATTATCTTCTTTCCATTCACTCCAAAATAAATTTCCTATTAAAACAGGAGAATCCAATAAATAATAATAATTGGGAGCATAGAAAGTAGAATCATTGAGCTGTGGTAATTGGGTTGCAACTGTCCATTTATCGGTATTATTATCTTTAAAATCATTATTTTGAGGAAGTGAAAAAGTTACTTGTATTGTTTTTGCATCTTTATTTTCTTTTGCTTTTCTGATTGAAGCATCTTTTTCAAAATTTTCATTGTAAAAATTATCAACTAATAAATAACTTGCAGGAGCGTTTAGATGCGCTTGAATGGTATTAATTCCTGAATATGTTCCGTCAGCATAATCTGCAAAAAGCGTATATTCAATTTTCATATTATCACTAGGTCTTGAAACTTTCCATGAATAAGGAGAAAGGCGAGTTACCTCCAATTTTTTTCCTTTATCATTAAACGCACTAATAGAATAGACATTTTTGGCAAACTCATGAAGTGCATAACGCCCTGCCGAGCTTCTGCTCATGCTAAGTTTTAGAGGTTTGTTTTTTTCAGCTTTGGGAATAGAAATAGTAACTTTTGCTTCGTGATGTACACGATTAGAAAAATCAAAATGATAAACTACTTTCGTATTATTTTCTGTATTATCTTGTGCTTGAAGATGATAAATATTAAAACTAAGAAATAAAAAAAGAGCTAAAAATAGTTGTTTTTTATTTGAAAAATGTAAATACATAGCTTTGGATTGAAATGTAATGACCTCTTTGAGAGAATGAAAATAAAGCAAAGATACTGTTTTTACAAATTAGTTTATAATTTTAAGAACGACACACATTTTATCAAAGTCAATTTAGATAAAAACATAAAAGGTCAGTAGCTATTCTTTTAGCTATTGACCTTTTTATAAGTAGTTATACAAAATTAATATAACTTATTTTTATTATGTAATTTTTTGATATTCAGTGTTTTGTGGGTTTTTAGTTATCCATTTACTTACCAAAACTACAACCTGTATTATTTTTTCCACTAGCTGTATGATTAGAAGATGTTATGTAACTTAAGAATCCTACTTGAGTGGGTGTTAAACCATCTAAACCTTCTGTATAAAAAAAGTAATGATAACGAGTATCATGAGTTCCTGTGTAGGCAGGCATACTATAATTTACAGTAGCATTACCTGTATAGGTTCCACTATAACTGCCTTCTGTATGAAGAAATCCTGTATCATGGTTTCCCCACCAAAAAGTCTTTTTCTTTAGTGATCTAAGTTTAATGTGATAATCTATTTTGCCTAATTGACGATTAAAATCATACCCATAACTAGACTCTTCGTAAGCAATGGTTCTGTATTTACCCTCTGTACTTGTGCAAGAAGATATATTTCCTTCTGTCCTTCCATTTCTTTCTATTTGCTCGTGAAAAATTTTTATTACCTGTATTCCTAGAGATTCGTTTGTTTGATTTGTTTGTGTTAAAAATGCTATTTTAGAAGCATCTCCATCTTCTATAATCTTTATAGTGTTGTAATTATATTGATAAATTTGACCTTCTATTTTCACAATTCCATCTTTATTTAATAAATAATCCAAACCAATAGAATAGGTTTTTCTATCTATTCCATTTTCTTTTTTGTACGAAATGAAAGAATAAGGACTTATCAAACTCTCTATTTGCTTGTCTATTCGGTTTTCTACTTCATCAGAAATATCAGATTCATTCGGATAGTTTTTTTCTACTTCATCTAATAGGTTATCGTAACTATTAAAAATAGAATTAATTTCATCTTCTAAAGAATAAAATTTATCATACTTCCTTTTCCAATCGGTCATGAAATTTTCTTTTTGGGCAGGCATAGCTAAAAAAGCTACAAAATCCGTTTTCGTTTTAAACCCCAAAAAATCTAATGAAGATTGATTAGGTTTGTTTTCTACACGTTCATTACCTTTCAACGGAGTAGAGGTATAATTATTTTTTATGATTACAGGAAAAGATAAATCATGTTCAAAGTACTTTACTTTTATTTCTTCAGTATTTACCGAACGTGTAACTCCATTTTCTAACTCACAAGAAGTAGCGAAGAAGAGAGTAAGTAAGGATAGCACAGAAAAACGAATAAATTTCATAATAAAATTAGTTTAAAATAATAAATTTGAAAATATTATATAGTAATGCAAATATAGAAAAAAAATAACTATTCCAAGCTATTTTTTTCACTTCTTAAACAATCTTTTTGAAAACCGTTTTTATTTACTATACATTTGTATATTTTTTAATTATAAAAAAAAGTAATAAATTTAATTTTTTTTATAATTAAAAAATACTTTTTAATACTAAACTTTAAATTTTCAATGAAATTATATTTTTAGTATATTACATAATTATATTTTCATTACCGAAAGATGGTCAGAAAAATAAAAAAGGTCAGCAGCTAAAAAATAGCTACTGACCTTTTTATATATTATTTTTTTCTATTTTACTTACCAAAACTACAACCTGTATTATTTTTTCCACTAGCTGTATGATTAGAAGAAATAACAAAAACAGAAGCTCTAAATTGATTATCAGTAAGCCCTCTTACTAAAGGAGATGAATATAATGTAACATACCAAGTATGGTATGTTCCTGTATAAGCTGTTGAAGTATAAGTGGGCGTGATACCTCCTGTAAATGCAGCCGTAAAACTACCTTGTGAGCGTAAAAACCCAGTTTCGTGATTTCCCCACCAAAAAGTTTTCTTTTTCAGAGAACGTAATTTGATATAATAATTAGAAAAACCTTCTGAGTATTGATAGTCATACGATATGGTTTGTTCCTCATAAGCAATAGTCCTATATCTATCTTTTGTACTTGTACAAGAGGATAACTGATTTTCTACTCTTCCACTTGGATTTTCTTTTGCTCTGTGCCATACTTTATTTACAACTATTCCAAGTGCCTCATTTGTTTCATTAGTCTGATTTAGTAGTTGAATTTTAGAAGCATCACCATCTTCGATTATTTTGACTGCATCATACGTATATTGGTATATCTTACCTTCTGCTTTTATGATTCCATCTTTATTAAGCAAATAATCAAAGCCTATAGCATACGTTTTTCTGTCTATTCCACTCTCTTTTGAGTAAGTTATGAAAGGATAAGGCTTTACTAAATTTTCAATTTGATTATCTATTTCCTTCTCTGTGATTGCATCAATATTAGAAGTTACTTGATATTTTTCTTCTATTTGATCCAAAAATAAATCGTAGTTATCAAAAATACGGTTTATTTCATCATCTAAACAATAGAAGTTATTATATGCAGCTTTCCAATCTTGAATAAATCCTTTTTTTATTGCTGGCATAGATGTAAGCCTTAAAAAGTCCTCTTTTGTTTCAAATTCTAAGAAATCGGTATTTAATTTAGTTGGAGTATTTTCGGTACGCTCACTACTTACAGTGTTTGTAGTAGTATAAGTATTTTTTACAACTGTAGGAAAAGATATATCTTTTGTAAAATATTTTATTTCTAATTGTTCAGTATTTACTGAGCTTGGAATCTCTTCTTCTAACTCACAAGAAGTAGCAAAGAAGAGAGTAAGCAAGGATAGCACGGAAAAACGGATAAATTTCATAACAAAATTAAGTTAAAGTAATAAAATTGAAAATGTTGTACAACAATTCAAATATAGAAAAAAAAAGGAACTCTTCCAAATTTTTTATTTAATTATTAAATATTTTGTTTAAAATAATTTTTGTTTAAAATAATTTTTGTTTATAATTATATTAATAGAGAGTAATTTTATAAATTTAATTACTTTAAAGTAAAGTATAATTTTTACGATTTCAAGTTAA
>CAKZOK010000112.1 GCA_937136415.1 uncultured Cytophagales bacterium
TTTTTCATAAAAAAAGTATAATTCAAAACTATCCTTTAAAAATAAATTTTATCAATTCAAAACTTTTTAAAAAAATTTCTATCTTTGCAGTATTATTCAAATTTTTCATTAAATTAACCCTAACTATAAATTATCGTATGAAAAAATTCTTTTTATCTTGTACTTTCTTTTTACTGACTACTTTAGCATTTGCTCAAGGTATTGAAGAAAAGGCAGTTTTTTTAACTGACCAAATGACAACCCTACTCTCATTATCTAATGAGCAAGTGGAAAGAGTAAGCTCTATAAATACACGCCGTTTTACAGTTGAGAAAAATATGAAAACTAGATTAGCAGATAATGCTCGTTATCAAAATGCTAAATCAGAAAATTTTGAAACAACAAGTGGACAACACATGCAACAAGAATTAAATGACCGTATTGAAAAAGGTGAAAATCGTTATGATTTGGTAATGAATAAAATACTTGATGATTCTCAATATGTAACTTATTTACAAAATAAAACAGCTTTGCTTAATGCAGTAGTTACTGAATTTGGTGAATAAAATTCTTTTTTCTTTAATAAAAAATAAACATCAAATCAGAATTATTTACTTGATATGAAAGTTAAAAATAACAAAAAGACAACTCTTTCTTTGTCAAACTATTGTAGTTTGTATATAGAAAAATTCAATGTACATCAACTCAATCGTACTTGGAAAAAAAAGGCAGCTTTTGCAGCAGCCACAGCGACAGTAGCTACAGGCATGTTTCTAGGAACATCTTCTGTATCAGTTGCACAAAATGGTATTACCTGTGCACCTGTTTTTAATCAAGTTGGTGCACTTCCAATAACAAACCCAGAGTTAATAACACCAACTGCTAATTACTCTAGACCACAACTTGTGGATTATGATGGTGATGGTGATTTTGATCTTTTAGTAGGTGAAAAGTTTGGAGCAAATATAAACTATTATGAAAATATAGGAACAAATACTGCTCCTATATGGGGAGCAAATCAAGTCAATCCAAATGGACTTACTATTGCTCAAAATGGTCGTTCTCCTTTTTTAGTAGATATAGATGGTGATGGTGATAAAGATGCTTTTATTGGTACTGTGGATTCTGGCATTGCTTTTCGTGAAAATACAGGTAATGATACAAATCCAGTATATGGAACAACACAAATAGATCCATTTGGTATAGATACTGGTCTTGATAGTTATATTGCACCTACATTTGCTGATATAGATAATGATGGAGATTTAGATCTGTTATTTGGAACAATTGCTGGAGATATACTTTTTCAAAGAAATACAGGCAGTTCTACTGCTCCTTCTTTTGGAGCTCGTCAAGCAAACCCTTTTGGAACAACTAACGTAGGGTCTTATACTACACCTGCATTTGGTGATTTGGATAGTGATGGTGATTTAGATTTAATGGTTGGTGAAAAAAATGGAAACTTTAACTATTTTACTAACACAGGTAGTGTTACAGTTCCTACTTTTGCTGGCGCATTAAATAATCCATTTGATTTAGACAATGTTGCTTCTTCTTCTGCACCTACATTTGCTGATTTAGACAACGATGGCGATTTAGACTTATTTTCGGGGGATAAAGCTGGTAATGCAACTTATTTCAAAAATGGTGGAACACCTACAAATGCAGACTTTTTTGCTTTAGCTTATAATTTACCTCAAGTTAATAATGGTGCTGACCCTACTTTTGTTGATATTGATGGAGATGGAGACAAAGATGCATTTATTGGACAACAAGTAGGAGGGGATTTTATTTTTGTGGAAAATATTGGAGATAATCAAAATCCATCATTTAGCTCAACCACTATTGCTAATCCTTTTGGACTTCAAAGCTCTGGAACATATAGTTCTCTTGCTTTTTCTGATATGGATAATGATGGTGATTATGATTTAATTTCTAGTAACAATACAGGTAATTTATTTTATCATCAAAATACAGGAACAGCTACTGCTGCAACTTTTGCAGCTCCAATTACCAATCCATTTGGATTAGTAGGGGCTAGTGCAGGTGCATTTGGAACACCTGCCATAGTAGACATGGATAATGATGGTGATATGGATATCGTAGTTGGTGGAGGCTCTGGTAATACAGCATATTTCCAGAATACAGGAAGTATTGCAGTTCCTACTTTTGCAGCTCCTCTTATAAACCCGTTTGGACTAGCTAATGTTGGAATTTATTCATCTCCTGTATTTGCAGATATTGATGGTGATGGTGATGTAGACGGTTTTGTTGGAAATGATAACTCTTTATTATTCTTTGCTAATAACGGAACTCCTGAACTACCTTCATTTACAGCTCCAACAACACTTCCTTTTGGGCTTACTCTTGGTAATAGTAATTATAATATGCCTTATCTTGTAGATATAAATGGTGATGGTTCATTAGATATGTTTATAGGACAGACATCAGGAATTACTTTTGCATTTGAAAATTCAAAAATTTCACCAACAATTTCAATCGCTCGTACTGGTAATTTCAATGATTGTAATGTAGAACAAGTAAAAGCTACTATAAATTATTCTCCTACTGCTGCTACAGTTACTTGGTATAATGCTCTAAATAATACTGTTGTTGCTACTGGGATAGAATTTAATCCTGAAGATTTGCAGTTTAGAGGAAATTATTATGCAATGATTTCTACTACTGATGGTTGTACTGATAAGTCTTCTACATTGTCCTACGAACCTGTTGTTCCTCCAGTTGGTACAAATTTATCTGCTCAAGCTGGCTATAATATGGCTACTTTAAACTGGGCAAGAGAAGGAAGTTGTGATGCACCAATTCGTGAATATGAAGTCTATGCTGACCCAGGTCAGTTTGGTACTTATTTCCTTTTTGGATATAGCCCTACTACTAATTTTGATGCTGTTGGTCTTATAAATGGAGAAAAAATAAACTTTAAGGTACGTCCTGTTTTTGTGAATGGAACATATGGTGCATATTCTAATGTAGTTACTGTCAAACCATCTATTGTTTTGGGAGAAGAAGATAACGACAAAGCAGGTTTTGCATTCTTCCCTAATCCTAACAATGGAGAATTTAATCTTAGATTACAAGACGGTTCGGCTTCTGCAACTGTAAGTGTAACAAGTCTTTCTGGACAGCAAGTTTATACAACTACTTTGAATGCTACCCAAACTTCTGTTAATCTAGGAAATATAGCTTCAGGTATGTATATCGTTCGTGTAGAAACTGCACAAGGTACATATCAACAAAAGGTAAGCGTTGTACGCTAATCATTAACAATTGAAGTAGCGTTATTTTTAGAAAATAATGCTACTTTAGTTTACTATTTTATTCTAATCTATTTAATACAATAAATAATTGTATTAAAACAAAATCATCTTTTAATATACAAACTATGAAATTTAATTATGTTCGCTTATTTACTCTTTTTATTTTATTAATAAGCGTAGGAGTATTTACATCTTGTTCTAGCCTTAGTGATAGCGACGAAGATGATAACAACACTAATGCTGCTTATGTAGGTAACTGGAAACTTGTAAAAGCTACTTTTACAGGAGAAATAGCAGAAGCTAGTGAATTTGCAGGATTTTCTATTGCCCTAAATTCGGCAGGCACTTATGTAGTAACAAACCCAACAGCATTTCCTAGTCCAACAGGATTAGCTGGTTCGTATGAAATCTCTAACAGATTCTTGACTTTTGACTCTGATATGGCTGTTAATTTGACTGCTATTAGTGGAAATTCAATGTCTTGGGAATGGCAAGTAGCCAAACCTGGTAAGATAACTGCTACATATCGTTATACATTTGAAAAAATGTAAAACAGAAATTAATTTGATTTGATAAAGAGACCTTTTAAGTGTATTTTCATACATTTGAAAGGTTTTTTTTGTTTGTACGTTGTTTTTTTGTAACTATGTGGTTTACAAAGAAAAAAAACATATATTTGCGTTACTATTCATTTAATCCTTAATTAATTCTTACTTAACCTTTTAAATTAAAATTATGAAAAAAATATTTTTCATTTGTCTATTTATAGCAATCGGAACTTCTTGTTTTGCTCAAAATAACTTACCACCAGCTTACTTGACATCAGAGTTATATATCATGTTAGATGATAACACTCCTAATGATACTAGAGTTTTTGAGGCTGACATGGCTGAATTTAACTTTACCTCATTACAACAAGCTAATCGTTTTTTTAGCTTTTTTAATGACCCTATGGTATCATTTGCTCCTGTAATTTCTACTCAAAAAGTAATAATTACTATTACTCCTACAGCTGATAAAAGAAGCTGGGGATTTCAACAATGGGCTATGTATTTTAAAAACAAAGTTTCTACACAAAGAGAGCAACTTGGTTTTGTAGATTTTACACAGCGTTAGATATTATTAAGTAACTCGTTATAATTAGTTTATACTATTTTTATTTTTTTTAAAGTCTGTACCATAGGTCTGACTTGAGAAAAATAAGCCTTTTCAAAGTTTTAAATGCTGATTTTAAGCTGGTCATGCCTACAGTATAGACCAATTTAAAATAGGTATATTTAATTTTGCATTGTTACTTATCATAACTTAATTTTCTATTAATCAATCATCCTATAACTAAAAATGAATTATAAATATATATATACTTTATGCTTGTCATTAAGTTTTTTATTAGTTTCTAACTTTGTGAATGCACAAGGAACTAATTGTGCTGCTTCAACTCCTTTCTGTGTTGCTATTCCTGTCGATTATCCTGCTGGTACTGGTACTTCAGCAGCATCAGGAGCTAATTATGGTTGCTTAGGCTCACAGCCTAACCCTGCTTGGTTTTCTCTAGAAGTAGATAATACAGGTCCTATTAACTTATCAATCGGTCGAAATCCTGCAAGAGATATAGATTTTGCAATATGGGGGCCTTTTGCTCCAGGTACTACAGTAAATGATGCTTGTACTACAATATTTGGAGGTGGTTTGGCTCCTACTGATTGTAGTTTTGCTGGTGGCGTTGGAGTTGAAACTCCATCTATCAATCCTACAGTAACAGGACAAATATACATACTACTAGTAACTAATTTTAGTAATGCACAAACTGATCTTATCTTAACACAAGATAGTGGTATAGGCAATACAAGTTGTGATAATATTTGTGCTGTTGATGTAAATGATGATGTTACCACTTGTGGTGTAGATGGTACAACCACAACACTATCAGCTAGTAATGTGGCAGGTTGGACTTATCAGTGGTATAGAGATGGTGTACTTATTGTAGGTGCTACAAACTCTACTTATGATGCTCCTACTCCTAGTGTAGGTGCAACTGTTACAAATACATATCGTGTAGAAGCTACAAACCCTTCTCAAGGTTGTACAAATACAGCTGAAGTAGATGTTACTATAAATGTACCTTCTTTTACAGTCAATTTGGGTGCTGATATTTCTCGTTGTGATGCAGCAGGTGCAGTTACTCTTGATGCTGCTAATGCTTCTCATGGAGGTGCTTTCACTTATCAATGGTCTTTAAATGGAACTGCTATTGGAGGTGCTACAAATTCAACTTTGAGTGTAAACTTTACTTCTACTGGTGGTAATCCTGTTACTCGTACTTATAGTGTTGTTACAACAGACCCATCTGTTGGAGGCTGTAGTATTTCTGACGCTGTAGATGTTACTTTTATTCCAGACCCTGTTGTAAATTTAGGTGCAAACATCGTGGCTTGTGATGGCACAGGTGCAGTTACTCTTGATGCTAGTGATGCTTCTCATGGTTCAACAATTTCTTATCAATGGCTTGAAAACGGTGTTACTATTGTAGGTGCTACAAACGCTACTTACGATGTAACTTTTGCTTCAGGTGGTGCATCTCAGACAAAAACATATCGTGTAAATGTTACTGATTCTCGTGGTACAGGTTGTGTGCAATTTGATGAAGTAGATGTTACAAGAAATCCAATTTCTTTTACAGTAGATTTGGGAGCTGACCTTACTCGTTGTGATGCAGCAGGTACAGTTACTCTTGATGCTGCTAATGCTTCTCATGGAGCTGGCTTTACTTATCAATGGGCTGAGGGTGGAACTGACATTGCAGGTGCTACAAACTCAACCTATGATGTAACTTTTACTTCTACAGGTGGCAGTTCTGTTACTAAAACATACACTGTAACTGTAACTGACCCAGCACCTGGTGCGTGTGCTGTTAATGATGCGATTGATGTTACTTTTATTCCAGACCCTATTATAGATTTAGGTGCTGATATTGTGGCATGTGATGCTTTTGGAACAATTACTCTTGATGCTAGTGATGCTTCTCATGGCGCAACAATTTCTTACCAATGGTTTGAAGATGGTGTTGCTATTGCAGGTGCTACAAATGCTACTTACGATGTGAGTTTTGCTTCAACTCAAACAAAAACATATCGTGCAGAAGTTACTGATTCTCGTGGAACAGGTTGTACACAATCTGATGAAGTAGATGTTACTTTTGAACCTAATTTTACAGTAAACTTAGGAGCTGATATTTCTCGTTGTGATGCAGATGGTTCTGTTACACTTAATGCTGTTGATGCCTCTCACGGAGCTGGTTTTACTTATCAATGGTCTGTAAATGGAATTGCTATTGCAGGTGCTACTAACTCAACATTGAATGTAAACTTTACTTCTACTGGTACTAACTCTGTTACACGTACTTATAGTGTAACTGTATCAGCAGCTTCTCCTACACAATGTGAAATTAGTGATGCGATTGATGTTACTTTCATTCCAAACCCTGTTGTAAGTTTAGGAGCTGATATTGTAGCTTGTGATAATCAAGGAACAATTACTCTTGATGCTGATGATGCTTCTCATGGAGCAACAATCTCTTACCAATGGTTTGAAAATGGAAATATCATTGCAGGTGCTACAAATGCTACTTTAGATGTTTCTTTCCCTTCTGGTGGTGCTGCTCAAACAAGAACATATCGTGCAGAAGTTACTGATTCTCGTGGAACAGGTTGTACACAATCTGATGAAATAGATGTTACTTTCAAGCCTAACTTAGTAGTTAATTTAGGACAAAATATCGAACGTTGTGAAAACGTATTCCAATTTAATATCAATGCTTCAGATGCCACTCATAGTGGAAATATGACGTATAGATTATTTGAAAATGGACTACTTATAGCTACTTCAACAAATCCAATATTTAGTGTTTCTATTAATGATGCAACTGCTACAACTGTTCAAACTCGTACTTATAGAGTTACAGCAACTGACAATACAGCACTAGGTTGTTCTACTACAAGCAACAATTTGAGTGTTACTTATAATTACAAACCAATTATTGCTGCTATTGCTGACAGAATTGATGTAGATTGTGTACCAAATCAACTTGAAGCACAAATAAGCAATTATACTACAAATGATAGCCGTTTGAATTATTCTTGGATGTATTCAGGAGCAAATGGTGTACAATATGAAGCATCTACCGAAGCAACTGTTTTGGTAAACACAAGTGGAACTTATACACTTACAGTTACAACTACTTTAGCTAATGGAAGTACTTGTTCTAGTGTAGAATCATTTGTATTAAAATGTAATGATGATGACGCTCCTAGTTATATCCCAGTATTGACAGGACAACCAGGTTATTCATATGTAGATTTACAATGGACAGCAATACCTGAAGGTTCAAATATTACTGAATTTGAAGTATATATGGGAATAAATGGAGAAGAGCCAAACACACTTGTTACTCTTACTTCTGACAATTTCTTGAAAGTAGATGTAATCAATGGATTCAAATATTCATTCCGTATTCGTGCTGTTTATTTAACTCAAGGAGGAAATAACTACGAAGTAGGAGTGTATTCAAATACAGTTATCCTAAAACCATCTATCGTATTAGGGCAAGACGAAACAGACAGACGTGCTGCAATTTCTCTTTTCCCTAATCCATCAAATGGTAGCTTTACAGTAGAGTTTAAAGCAATTCAAGCTCAAAAAGCAAACCTAACAGTAGTGGATTTAACAGGAAAAATTATCCTTACAAAATCACTTTCAGATTTGAATAATGGCTCTCAACAAAATATCCAACTTGGTAGAGTAGCTAGTGGAATGTATATCGTTCAAGTACAAACTGAAAAAGGTGTGTATCAACAAAAAATTATGATTGCAAAATAAAGTAAATTCATTTTACAACATATTTTTTCATAAAGAAGCCTATTCCATTTTGGGATAGGCTTTTTTTGTGAAGGTAATTTTGTAGTTTTGCATATATATTATATTTCCTCTCAGTAAAATTATACTTATGAGGACAAATATTATTATTATATTTTATTAACTTGTTTTTTTTTTTCTAAAAAAAAACAATTAACCTAATTTACATTATGAAATCATTCTGTTT